>JAYVYA010000220.1:0-2523 GCA_043784745.1 Hyphomicrobiales bacterium | reverse complement strand
CGTGACGACGCCACTGCTGCCGATGGTGTTGGTCAGCTGCACCGTCGAGCCCGTGCTGCCGGACGCGCCGATGGTCAGCGTGCTATCAACCTTGATCGTGCCGAGGCTGTTGACCAGCGTGTCGATGTAGAAATGCGCGGACGCCACTTCCAGCGTCGCATCCCTCCCAAGGAGAATCGTATCCGCTTCCCACGTGTCGTAGTAATAGTCGCTATGGTTGACGACATGGATTGTCACGTTGTTGGCCAGCACCGTGTAAGGCGCGCCGCCCGCTCCTGCGACCGTGATGTCGGCGGTCGTGCCTTTTGAGGGCGTGCCGAAAAAGCCGCCGCCCTGGGGCGCGCCGAAATTGGTGCCAAACCAGTTGCCGCTGGTGCCGGGCGACCATGTGTAGGTGAGGGCTGTGCCATAGCTGAAGCTGCCGGACGACAGGGCGGCCTTGTGCATGCCCTGCAGCGTCAGCAGAGACCCGCCGCCAAGATCGATCTGGGTGTCGGCACCGATGTCGGTTGCATGCGACATAACGATTGCGAATGTCGAATATCCCAGGACGCCGGTCAGGTCCATCCTGTCGCCGTGCCCCACATTGAAGTCGGTGATCGTTTCCTGGCCGTATCCGCTCTTGAAGATAAAAACGTTCGCGCCGCCGCCGCCGGTCAGGGTGTCGTTGCCAAGGCCGCCATCGATGGTGTCGTTGCCCGCGCCGCCGTCAAGGAAATTGTTCGCCTGGTTGCCAATAATCATGTCATTGCCCGAGCCGCCGATCGCATTTTCGATCAGTGAGGCCGGATTGTTGTTGAAAAGCAAGGCATTGGCAACATTGCCCGGCGCATAGATCGGGCCGCCGGACAATGGCTGGTTGTTGGCGCGCTGGAAATGAGTGGCGGCATTGGTGTCGAATACCAAATAGCCGCCAGCTTCGAGGTCCAGTGACATGTTGGTGGTATAATTGCTAAGGTTGTAAGTGTCATTGCCGCCGCCGTCCCAGACCGTGCGGAAGACGATATTGCTATTTCCTGTAGGCACGCCCTGGCCAATACCGTCGATGAACATCTCGCCAGTGCTGCTGCTAAACGTATAGACATTGTTTCCGGAATTTGTGTTATAATTTGCGCCATACAAATACTGCAGCGCGGCAATATCCTCCATCTGATAAGTTTGAGGTTGGTTGAATTGATCCCCTTGAAAACTGATGGGTTGGCCAATACCGCCGCGATAGGTCATCAAAGAATAGGCTTGACTGTCGCGGTCGGCCGTTAGCGCCCGCGTCCCGTAACGCGGCCCGGTGACAGACAAGTCGTTGACACCGCTCAAATCGACGGCTGTCAAATCGCTCATGCCATGCTTCAGCCCCATCGAATGCCCGATTTCATGCATGATGGTCGCCTCGCCCCAGTTGCCAATGGCCGGGGTGAGATAAAACGGCTGGTTGGTCAAGCCAAACCAGACGTCGCCACCCCCAACATTACTTGAAGGAAAGTGTCCATTGGCCGAACCCACGGTCGATACCGATGTGTTGCCAAACCGGTGAAGGGCATGGGTCGTTGCGGTTTCGGCGATTTCGGTAAACGTTACGCCGGTCAAATTGGAAATTTGGAACAGGGCATAGCGGACGGCTGTTTGCTGGGCAGCATTGAATGCAGCAAAACCAGTCGTATTTTCGCCTGTCGTATAACCGGTGTAGAAACTGCCAGACGTTGGAAAGCTAAAAGTCTGAGAAAGACTCGTCCATTTCGATCCGATCAGCTCTGCATCGGTATTTTGATCACCGCTGAACGAATAATATGTTCCATTGTAACTCTGCGTCAGAAGCGCTGACAATCCAGCTGTGGAACCATCCGAGTTACTACTCGTCGAAGAGGCGTTGCTGCCCAAAACCACCGGGTTGACATTTAAATTTTTCAGCCTGTTAGACGGCATCATGTCGAAAAGATATGGATCATCCGGCAAAAATGATGCATTGAGGTCAACATCGTCATTATCGACGCGCGACAGGTCGGAAAACAATTTTCTCATAATGCAATTCCCTCTGCTGCCGGATGATTGTTATAGCAAGGCCATAATTTCATCCAAAATGGCCCATGCATTGCTTCAAAGACTTGGAATGGCGCTCGCGCTGCACGTGATATTTTCGCGACCTGGTGGATCGCAGGTCATGATTTTGCCCTGCGCCAAAGCCCAGTTCGAAAAATCAGGGCCAAATTGCGCGCTGGCGCTCGCCTCCCATGCTTTCACTGCCAGGTCTTGGGCGTCCTGGCGGGAGAGAGCCTTTGAATGGGCCGATATGCGGTATTTGACAGGTCGCAGGCCATTGCGCCCGGCTTCGTAAATTTCCGTGTCGCCAGGACGAAATTCAAGCGCTGCGCCGCTACCCCCTGGCGAAGCCGCCAAAAAGACCGGCGCAATGAAGGCGGCTGGAAAGAATTGCATGGGACTTGCTACACCTCTCCCGCATGCGCATGCGATAAAGCGCCCTGCTTTTCGCGCATCCGATGACCCGGCTTCCCGGCTACACCTCTCCCG
>JAYVYA010000219.1:0-2018 GCA_043784745.1 Hyphomicrobiales bacterium | reverse complement strand
AGCAGACCAATTTGCCAAGGATGCTCATCAAAGGATAGTCAATTCCGACCGGACCTAAAGGCGAGAAGCGTCCCGCCGACGTAATCGGCAACGCGGTGCGAGTCATGCGCATCGCCACTGGAGAGGAAGACGAAGCCCCCACGAGCGACGGCAAGAACGCGGCGGAAGTTTCGCTCGGCAAACGTGGCGGGAAGGCGCGCGGAGATACCAAAGAAGGCAGCGGCAAAGCGATGGGCGATAGATTAGGGCGGGCCGGCGACAGCCGCTGGTGGAGCTGATGAGAGTCGAACTCATTACCTCTGCAGTGCGATTGCAGCGCTCTACCAGATGAGCTACAGCCCCAGTGTCTCATTCATAAAGCCGGGTGCCGGGGGCTGTCAATTGTCGGCAACGGATGTGTCGGCAACGGGTGTGGCGGCAACGGGTGGCGCAAGGCGGCTTGAAGTCCCGGTTTCCTTCTCAGTCCGGCTCACGATGCCTTGCGCCCGGTCAGCGCATAAAACGCCGATTTGGCCCTGGCCCGGAGCCAGCGGCGGGCGGTTTCGAGCGCCGCTCCCAGCGCAAACATCCGGCGCGCCCCGATGCCGCTGGCAATCAGGGCGTCGGCCAGCCGCAAGCGCTCGCGCCAGACATGGCCAATCATCGGATGGTTGGGGATGGCACAGGAATCGGTGAAGATGATGTGCTGGTCCGCCACCAGAAGGCGGGTCACATCGAGAATGAACTGCACTCCGGGCGAATCCGCCGCATGGCTTTCGTCATAGGCAATTTTCCACAAATAGGCATAACCGCCAGCCTGCAGCACGATCCCGGCGGCTACCGGCTTGCCGTCGAGCAACAATGTGTCAATCCGGCACTTGCCCTCGCGGGCCAGCAGGCGGGTCATCGTGCGGGTGAAAATGGTCAGCGAGGCATTGGCCAGCAGGGCGGTGCCGCGACGGCCTTTCCAGCCGCGCGATTCAAGCGCGAGGAAGTGCTCGCCCGCCAGCCGCACTTCCTGTGGTGTGGTGGCGCTGATCAATTGCAGCCGTCCCTGGCTTTCCAGCCGCCGGCGCTGGCGGCGCAGTTCGCGGGTCTTTTTGGCGGAAAACGAATGCTGCATGGCGTGCGCGCCATCCGGCCCGCTCGACAGCATGGCGCGCTCGTGCTGCTCGAACAGCCGCAGGTCGCGCCCGGTGAGCACGGCGCGGTTGCGCAGCAGCGCCATCACCGGCCCATCCTGGCGCAGCCGCCTGAACATCAGGCCGGTAATGTGGGGATTTTCCCGCTGCAGCCAGTCCAGCATCAAATCCAGCGTCTCAATGGCCCGCGCCCGGTCAATCAAAGGTGTGCCCAGCGCAGACTGGTTATGCATCCAGCCGGAGGCGAAACGGCCAAAGCCACGGTAGCGCGGCAGAACCACCGGGCACAGGCCGATCAGCCGGTCGCGCTCGCCATTGTTTTCATCCCAGACCAGCAGGAAGGCGGGGCGGCGCGCCAGCGGAAAATGCTGCACAGCGGGCAGGACAAAGCAGGGATCGAGAAAAATATTGGGCTCGATCAGCCGCAGCGTCAGGTCTTGCCAGGCCAGATGGTGGGTAGCGGCGGTCTGGTAGCTGACGGCTTCGACCAGAATGCGGTTTTCAGGCGAATCATAGCGCCAGCCATTCTGGCCCGGCTGGGTCCGTGTTGTGTCCGGTCCGGTCATGGCCGGGCGCAGGCCGACAACGACCTCGCGCAGCACGGGTTCCAGCCGCCGGGGGCCGAACCAGGAGGGGACTGAGCCTTGCATGTTGGCCGCTTCCGGTTAGGCCCTGCTCAAACGGGCCGGTGATGTCCTGAATTGATACATTCCGTTGCGGCATCCGCGCCGTACGGGAAGTTCCATCAAGTTCCGGGCCAAAGCGGCGGGGGCTGAAACCGCAGGGCAATCGGGTGAGGGCCTGCTGCGATGCATAAGCTTTCCTCATGCTGAGGAGCGAAGCCCTTGCGTAGCGTCTCGAAGCATGCGGGAAGCGTGCCTAGCTTCCAAATCGACC
>JAYVYA010000218.1:0-15713 GCA_043784745.1 Hyphomicrobiales bacterium | reverse complement strand
ATTTCACCCCGCGTCGGCGATTGGGTGATTGCGGTTGGCAATCCCTTTGGCCTTGGCGGCACGGTCACAGCTGGTATCGTTTCGGCCCGTGGCCGTGATATCGGCGCAGGGCCCTATGATGATTTCCTGCAGATAGATGCACCAGTCAATCGCGGTAATTCGGGCGGGCCCACCTTCAATGCCCAGGGCCAGGTGGTTGGCGTCAACACCGCCATCTTCTCGCCTTCTGGCGGCAGCGTCGGCATTGGTTTTGCCATTCCCGCTGAAGTGGCGCGCGACGTAGTGACCTCGCTGAAAGACAAGGGTGCGGTGGCGCGCGGCTGGATTGGCGTGCAGATTCAGCCGGTATCGGCTGAGATTGCCGATAGCCTCGGCTTGAAATCGCCTAAAGGCGCGCTGATTGCCGAGGCGCAGCCCAATTCGCCCGCCGCAACAGCTGGCTTGAAAGCGGGGGATGTCATCACCGCCGTCAATGGGGAAGCCGTGGATGGTCCGCGTGAACTCTCCCGCAAGATTGCGGCGCTTGGTCCCGACAAAAAGGCTGATCTGGCTTTTTGGCGCGACGGCATCGAGAAAACCGTCTCGGTCAAGCTGGGCGTATTGCCGATTGAAAAGGACGCGGCAGCCCAGCCGCTGGTGCCCGCCGAGAAGAACGCGCTGGCAAGTCTTGGCTTGACCCTGGCACCGGCCAATTCCGTCGCGGGGGCAGGCAAGGAGGGGGTTGTCGTCTCCGACATTGATCCGGACGGCGTGGCGGCCCAGAAGGGCCTCAAGGCCGGGGATGTCATTGTGGAAGCCGCAGGCCGTTCGGTCAGCCGTCCGGCTGAAATCTCTGCGGCGCTTGATCAGGCGCGCAAGGACGGACGCAAGGCCGTACTTTTGCGGGTGAAATCGGCGGACGGCACCCGTTTCGTCGCCCTGGCGCTCAACCCGGCCTCATAACCGGCCGGCGATCTTGTTCGGTGCCAGCTGGCGCGACATGCCCCCCGTTCGCTTCACTGGTGCTGACGAGGGCGGCAGGTCCGGTTTTCCGGGCCTGCCGTTTTTCTGCGAGGTGGTATATATGTCCAGTATGCGCCTGCTTGTGATTGAAGACGATTCTGAAGCTGCTGCCTATCTCGTCAAGGCATTCCGCGAATTCGGCCATGTCGCCGATCACGCCGCCGACGGACTGGATGGCTATGCCAAAGCCTGCGAGGGCCGTTATGATGTGCTGGTGGTAGACCGCATGTTGCCCAAGATGGACGGCCTGTCGCTGATCGGCGGGTTGCGGGCCCAAAAAATTGCCACTCCCGCCCTGATTCTTTCGGCACTCGGGCAAGTGGATGATCGCGTCAAAGGCCTCCGTGCCGGGGGCGATGACTATCTGTCCAAACCCTATGCCTTTTCCGAACTTCTTGCCCGGGTGGAAGTGCTGGCCCGCCGCACGGCTCCCAGCGGCGGCGAGCAGACCTCCTACCGCGTCGGCACGCTGGAACTGGACCGCCTGTCTCACAAGGTGACGCGGGCGGGCCACGAAATTGGGCTGCAGCCGCGCGAATTCCGCCTGCTGGAATATCTGATGCAGCACGCCGGGCAGGTGGTTACCCGCACCATGCTGCTGGAAAATGTCTGGGACTATCATTTCGATCCGCAGACCAATGTGATTGACGTGCATATTTCAAGGTTGCGCGCGAAAATTGACAAGGGGCACGATGTTCAGCTTTTGAATACCGTTCGCGGCGCGGGATACATGATCCGTGACAGCGCTCGGTAAACTGCTCCGCACGACCGCCTTCAAGCTTTCGCTGGCTTATCTCGTGCTGTTTGGCCTGGGTGCTTTTGTCGTGCTGGGTGCAGTGGGCTGGAATGTCAAAGGCCTGTTCGATGCACAGATTGCCGATACGATCAGCGCCGAAATCACCGGCCTCGCCGAGCAATATTCCCAGGGCGGCATCCGCCGGCTGGTCAACATTGTCGAACGGCGTTCCCGCCAGCCGGGTTCCTCGCTTT
This sequence comes from Hyphomicrobiales bacterium, assembly GCA_043784745.1. Taxonomy (GTDB): domain Bacteria; phylum Pseudomonadota; class Alphaproteobacteria; order Rhizobiales; family Beijerinckiaceae; genus JAYVYA01. The sequence continues at coordinate 13,721 of JAYVYA010000218.1, read as the reverse complement.
ATCTCGTGACCAGTTTTTCGGGCGAGGCGCTCACCGGCAACATCTCGACATTGCCGGCGGGTGCGCTCGATAATCCAGGTGTCGTCGAGATCCCCTACCAGCGCGCCGACGAGCCGGACACACGCCATCTGGCACTTGCCCGGATTTTCGTTCTCCCCGGCGGATTTCACCTGCTTGTCGGGCGCGATTTGACCGAACGCGAAACGCTACGGCGGATTTTGGGCCGGGTCTACATCAATTCGTTGCTGGCCCTCACCGCCATTGCCACCTTGGGAGGGCTGTTTGTCGCACGCCGGGTTTTGCGCCGCGTCGATGCCATGAGCGCTTCAGCCACCCGCATCATGCAGGGGGATTTGGAACGCCGGTTGCCGGTTGGGGCGAGCGGCGATGAACTCGACCGGCTGGCCCAGAACCTCAATGCGATGCTCGACCGCATCTCCGAATTGATGACCGGGTTGCGCGAGGTGTCCGACAATATTGCCCATGATCTGAAAACGCCGCTGACCCGGTTGCGCAATGGAGCGGAGCAGGCACTCCGGTCCACGGATTCAACGACGGGCCACCAGAATGCGCTGGAACGGATTATCGAAGAAGCCGACGGCCTGATCGGCATATTCAACGCCCTGCTGCTGATTGCCCGTGCGGAAGCTGGGACGGGCCGCGAAGGCATGGTGGAAATCGACGTGTCGCAAATTGCCCGCGATGTCGGCGAACTCTATGACGCCGCCGCCGAGGAGGCGGGCGTCTGGATTGAAGTTGACGCGGGGACCAGATTGCCCGTGCACGGTTCGCGCGAATTGATTGGCCAGGCCATTGCCAATCTGGTCGACAATGCGCTGAAATATGGCATTGCAACCAAGGCACATTCCCCGGACGGTCCCGTGGCTCAACCTTTGATCGATATCAGCACGAACCATGGCCCCGACGGGGCCGAAATCTGTGTGGCCGACCATGGTGCAGGCATTCGCGAGCAGGACCGTGCCCACGTGCTACAGCGGTTCGTGCGGCTGGAGGGGGACCGGTCCAGCGCGGGTTCGGGCCTCGGCTTGTCACTGGTAGCCGCCATTGCCCATCTGCACGGCGGTACACTGCGGCTGGAAGACAATAATCCGGGCCTTCGTGCTATACTCTGCCTGCCGGACCAAACCGTTCACTCCTTGCCCAAGCCTGCCCCATGACCGGTGCGCACTTGCCACTTCCCCTCGCAAAATTGCTGAAGGCAGGCCCGCGCCCGACCGACCGTCAGCGCGCTGGGGAATTGCTGGGCGAGTTTCTGGCCGATGCGGGCCCTCTGATGGCTGATGCGGGCGAGCCCGTTTCCACCTTGCTGCTGGGCATCGCCAGCCATTCACCCTATTTGTGGCAGCTGATCCGCGCCTCGCCAGAGCGTCTGGCACGCCTGCTGGCTGCGCCGCCAGAAGTGAGCCTGCTCGTTTGCCTGTCGGAATTGCGCCAGGCCTGTGAGCTGGCAACGAGCGAGGCTGGTTTGATGCACCTGCTGCGGCGGGCCAAGCAGGAGACGGCGCTGCTGATCGCTTTGGCGGACCTTGGCGGCGTATGGTCCGTCGTCGAAGTAACACAGGCTCTGTCCGACGCTGCGGATATGTTTGTTGGCTGCGCGCTGCGCCACGCGCTTGCTGCGGCCAACAGGAACGGCAGCCTGCTTTTCGCCAATCCGCAAAATGCCGAAGCCGAATCTGGCCTGGTGGTGCTGGCGCTGGGCAAACACGGCGCGTGCGAGCTGAATTATTCCAGCGATACCGACCTCGTTGTGTTTTTTGATCCGCAAAGCCCAAGCCTGCACGCCGGGACTGATCCGGCACCGGCCTACGTGCGCATAACCAAAATGATGGCGCGGCTGCTGCAGGAGCGCACCGCCGATGGCTATGTTCTCAGGGTGGATTTGCGACTCCGCCCCGACCCCGGCTCCACCGCCATTGCCATTTCGCTGCCTTCTGCCTTTCATTATTACGAGACACTGGGGCAGAACTGGGAGCGCGCCGCGCTGATCAAGGCGCGTCCCCTTGCCGGCCAGCTGGCTCTGGGGGAGGCCTTTCTGAAGGAGCTGGCCCCTTTCATCTGGCGCAAATATTTTGACTATGCCGCCATCGCCGATATCCATGCGATGAAGCGGCAAATCCATGCGGTGCGCGGCCATTCGGAAGTGACCGTTGCCGGGCATGATATCAAGCTGGGGCGCGGCGGCATTCGCGAGGTCGAGTTTTTTGTCCAGACCCAGCAATTGATCTTTGGCGGACGCCGGGCGCATTTGCGCGGGGCGCGGACGCTGGACATGCTGGTGGCCTTGCACCGCGATGGCTGGGTGACCCTGGCCGCCTTGGACGATCTCAGCCGGGCCTACCGGTTTTTGCGCGGCATCGAGCATCGCCTGCAAATGCTGGCGGACGAGCAAACCCAGCGCCTGCCCTCCGATGCAGATGCACTGAAGCGTTTCGCCCATTTTTGCGGCTATGCCTCCGCCGCCCGTTTTTCCAGCGCCCTTACGCGACAGCTCAAATCGGTGGAAAAGCATTATGCCCGGCTGTTCGAGCACGCGCCTGTGCTTGCAGCAAATGCGGGCAGCCTTGTGTTTACCGGAACGCAGGATGATCCGGAAACGCTGGCAACCCTGCGCAAACTGGGGTTCCGCGAGCCGGCAAAGGCCACGGAAACCGTGCGCGGCTGGCATTTTGGCCGCCGTGCCGCCGTGCAATCCCCCCGCGCCCGCGAAGTGCTGACTGAACTTGTGCCGGGATTGCTGGATGCGTTTTCGGGTTCTGGCGATCCGGATGCGGCGCTGGCCAATTTTGATCTGGCGCTGGCAAAAATGCCGGCGGCGGTGGAATTGTTCTCGCTGCTGAAATCAAACGCAACATTGCGCGAATTGTTTGGCGATATTCTGGGCGGCGCGCCGCGCCTGGCCGAGGTGATTGTGCAGCGCCCGCATCTGCTGGATGTCGCGATTGATCCGGCCATGGCCGAGCCAGCCACCTTGCAGGCCCGTTTTGCCCGCAGCCTTGCGCAATGCCATTCGACCGAAGACTTCCTCGACGCCCTGCGCGATCTTGCCCAGGATGAAATGTTCGCCATTGGCGTCAATCTGCTGTCGGACCGGCTGGACCCGCAAGGGGCTGCCCGAGCCTGGTCCGCATTGGCAGAAGTGACCGTTCAGGCGGCTCTCGCCCATGTCCAACAGGCGTTTGCGCGCGAGCATGGCATGATCCCCGGCGGGCGCTGCGCGGTGCTTGCCATGGGCAAGCTCGGCTCGCGGGAGATGACCGCAACATCCGATCTGGACTTGATCCTCCTGTATGATTTTGACGGGTCCAGTCCCGATTCAGACGGCGTGCGGAAGCTGCATGCCGTGGTTTATTATGCCCGCCTGACCCAGCGACTAGTTTCAGCGCTGACAGTCTCCACCCGCCGAGGCGGGTTGTACGATGTTGACCTGCGGCTGCGGCCCTCCGGCGGCAAGGGGCCACTGGCAACGCAATTGGGCAGCTTTGTTGATTATCAGGAAAACGAGGCTGAGGTTTGGGAACACATGGCGCTGGTGCGGGCACGGGTGATTGCCGGAGATGAGGTGCTTGGCGCAGAAATCAGCGCGGCAATTGGCTCAATACTGGCCCGACCGCGCGAAAGCTGCCCGCTGGGGCAGGCGGTGACCGAAATGCGGGCCTTGATTGCCAAGGAAAAGGGCGAGGGGCTGCCGGGTGACCTGAAGCTGGTATCGGGCGGTTTGCTCGATATTGAGTTCATTGCCCAATATCTGGTGCTGAAGCACGCCCCGGAATATCCGTCACTGATCTGTCAGGGGACCGGGGAAGTGCTGGCGCGCGCTGGCCAGTTGGGATTGCTGCCACATGCAGACGATCTCATGCAGGCCCACCGCCTGTATTCCAGTGTCACCCAGATGCAGCGACTGGCGCTTCAGGCCGGCGTCAACCCGGCAAAGGCGGCGGAGGGCGTGAAGCGACGCATCGCAGCCGCCGCCAATTTGCCCGAATTTGCCCGGCTGGCGCGAGAAATTGTCGAGACGCGGGCCAAAGTTCGCGCTATCTTCAATTCTGTTTTCGGCTCCGCCCCTTCCAGTGCGAGGAAATCAAAGTGAAATTGCATCCTGCCATCGCCAGCATCGCTGTTCTCGGAACTATCGCCTGCATGCCCGCCCAGGCGCAGCGGGCCAACAACCGCCCGGTCACCGCTGATCGCGTTAGCGGCAATGCCGCGCGCCAGTTTGACATGCTGGACACCAACCGGGACGGAATTGTCGACAAGGCCGAAATGGATGCGGCAATTGAAGCCGCCGTCGCCAAATTGCGCGCCAAAATGCAGGCGCGTTTTGACGAGGCCGATGCCAACAAGGACGGAAAACTCTCGCGGGAGGAATTTCTGGCGGCCCGGGCCAGATGGTTTGCCGAAGTGGATACCAACGGCGACGGAGTTCTTGACCAGAACGAACTGCGGGCCTGGAACCGCGCGCACCGCGCCAAATAGGTTTCAGGCGGCGACAGATTGCGGGAGCCTTTCAGGTGCCCGCCCTGGTGCCGGCAAATGCACCAGTACGATGGTTCCCGCACCCTCGGTGGACCGGATCCGCAAAGTGCCCTCGTGCAGTTCAATCAGCGAGCGGGCAATCGCCAGGCCTAGCCCGGACCCTTTCATGCCATTTTCAAAGATAGGTCCGGGTTGCTCAAACGGCCTCCCCAGCCGCTGCACGGCACCGGCGGACATGCCAATCCCGGTATCCTCAATGTAAATGTTGATTGCTTCGCCGACTTGCCGCGTGCGCAACATCACACGGCCTCCTTCCGGGGTGAATTTCACGGCATTGCGCAGCAGCGTCATCAGAATTTTTTCAACCGATCCCTGATGCCCGGCGAGCCTGGCCCCGGCGGCTTCTTCCGCCAGCAGGCGAATGTTTTTGGCGGCGGCCAGCGGGCTGATTTCGGCCAGCACATTGGCGACCGCCGTATCGACGGCAAACTCCTGCCGGGCAAGCCGGACCCGGCCGGATTCGAGGTTGGACATGTCCAGCACATCGGTAATGACGCCGAGCAGGTAGCGCCCGCCCTCGTGGATGTGGTCGCAATATTCGGCATATTTGGCCGAACCCAAGGCGCCAAATACCTGTTGCTGCATCATTTCGGCAAAGCCGATGATGGCATTGAGCGGGGTTCGCAATTCATGGCTCATATTGGCCAGAAAGCGGGATTTTGCCAGACTGGCACTTTCCGCCACGGCTTTTTGCTCAAAATATTTTTCGGCCATTTGCGCCAGCTGCTGGGCCTGCAATTCCAGCGCCTGGCGGGAACGGCGCAGGTCAGCCACTGTGGCCGTCAGGCGGCGCTCTGAATCCATCAATTGCACTTCGTGGGTTTTGATCTGGCTGATATCCGTGCCCACCGAGACATAGCCGCCATCCTTGGTGCGGCGCTCGTTGATTTGCAGCCAGCGCCCGTCGCTGAGGCGCACCTCATAGGTCTGTGCGCCATTCAGGGGCCGCCCTGCAAGGCCCGCTTGCGATTGCACATCCAGCGGCGTGCTGTGCTCCATCACGTGGCGATAGGATGTCCCGGGGCGGATGGCTTCCGGCGACAGCCTGTGCAGCAACTGGAATTTGCTGTTGCACATTACCAGCCGGTTATCGCCATCCCACAGGACGAGGGCTTCGGATACGGTTTCCAGCGCATCACGCAGCCGCGTATCGGCGGTTATGTTGCGCTCGGCCTGACGCTTTTGCTCGGTAATATCGACGGCAATGCCAACCAGATGGGCACCTTCGGATGGTGTGGACTGGACCATTTCGGCCCGCGCCCGAAGCCAGATCCATTCGCCTCTGGCATTGCGAAGCCGGAACGCATGGTCAATCGCGTTGGATTGCGAACTGGCCAGCATTTCGGCCATGTCGGTCAGGTCGCCATCGTCGGGATGCATCAACCCGTTGACCTCGCCAAAGGAGAGATATTCACCGCTTTCTTCCATGCCCAGCACTTCATACATGGAACTGGACCAGTAAATCCGCCCCCGTGCGATGTCCCAGTCCCACAAGCCGCAATGCCCCCGGCTCAAGGCGGTGTCGATCCGGTCCCGCACCCGGTCGCAGCCTGTCTCAGCCGTGCTGGCCCGGTTGGCCTGCCACAGGAAGGCACTGGTGAGCATGATGATGACAATGGCCGTAGCAGAAAAGGCGATTCCGGTGCGCAGCGCTTGGGCTTCCCATTCGCCCATCACCGCGCGGATGGGGTGAATGAACGCGATTTGACCCAGCGGACTGGCCAGCGTGCGCACATGGGCAATCGCATCCTCGCCATTGCCCAGCGCGATCCGCATGACCCCCGCCTTCTCGGCAAATATGCTCAGGGCCTGCGCATTGCCCAGATGGTCGGCAAGCAGCCCGCGGGCCTCGATGTTTGGCGGAAATCTGGCGATGATGTCGCCATGGCCATCGGTTACCAGCACTTGCCGGCCATGGCTCAGGACGCGGGCCGGAATGGCGAAGCGGTTGGATTTGTCATTGCTGCGCTCGCGCCCTGCGGCTTGACTCTCGACGTCCTCCGCTGCGGCTGCCCCCACCATTTCCATATCGGCTACGGCTCTGTCGAGCGCATGCCTCCGGGCTTCTTGCAATTGCATCCCGGCGACGGCGGCCAGTACCGCCAGAAACAGCCCGATCATCGCCGGAATCGCCCGTCGCACCGCCGGCTCGAAACGCACCAGCGTTTCGTTTGGCTGAGCTTTGCCAGGCGGGCAACGCAGCGCTCTTGCGAGGCCGCGCAACGCTCCAGCAGGCACGGATGTGCCATACGCGTTCTCACGCGCCATGTCGGACCCCCTCAAAAAATACCGGATGAACCGCAGGCCATGTGCCGCATTTCCCGCGATTCGAGGCCAATAGAATCCTCCAAAACTGATTTGTCCAGTGGTAAAGATTTCCTTTCGAAAAAATTGATTGATGTTCTTTTTTGCCGGGAAACAGAGGTGAATCAAACAGGGAACGCTGTGTTCTCAGGCCAGCGAGCGGGTGACAATGTCGCGCACATCGGCGGAGAGAGGGATGGTTGCAGCAATCTTCTGCAATTGCGCCTGCGCCTGCGCCTGGCGGGCAGGCTCCATTTGCCGCCAGCTGCGCATGGCGTTGAGCAGCCGCGCGGCAATTTGCGGATTGCCCGGATCAAGCTTTAGCACCACCTCCACCAGCAATTCATAGCCCGAACCATCCAGAGCGTGGAAGCAGGTAGGGTTGGCATTGGCAAACACCCCGATCAGCGCCCGGACCCGGTTGGGATTGCCGAACGAAAACGCTTCGTGCTGCGTGAGCCTACGCACCCTCGCCAGCGTCTGCGGCGCAGGAATCATCGCCTGGATGCCGAACCATTTGTCGATGACCAGCGCGTCTCCCTTATGCCGGGCATAGAATTGCGCCAGCGCCGCCTCGCGTTGCGCATCCGTGCTGCGGGACAGAATATCGAGGGCCGCAATTTCGTCGGTCATGTTTTCAGCCCCGGCCAATTGGGACCCGGCCATGGCAGCCGTTTCTTCGGGATTTCCCGCGCTCAGCAACAGCAGCACCGCATTGCGCAAGGCCCGCGCGCCGGTGCTGGCTGCATCAGGGCTGTAAGGCCGCTTCAGTGTCATGCTGGCGTGCAGTGCCAGCAATTCCTTCGACAGGCTTCGGGCAACTTGCGCCCGCAAATGCTCACGCGCGGTCCGGATTGCGTCGGGATCGACATCCCGGCCAATCTCCCGCGCCACATCGCTTTCGCCAGGCAGGCTGATAATTTGCGCTGCAAGGGCCGGGTCCTTGGCCGCATTTTGCAGGGCGAAGCGAAGGGCCTCGGCAAAGGCAGGTTCGGAAGCTAGCGGTTGGCCTGCGTGCAACAGGCCAACATTGCGCTTCATGATGTTGAGCGCGCCGGTCTGCATCGCCTGCCAGCGGTTAAACGTGTCGGAATCATGCGCCGCCAGTGTCAGCAGATCATCCCCGGACAGATCGGCTTCCACCCGAACCGGCGCAGAGAATCCGCGCATGAGCGAGGGCACCGGGGCTTCCGGCACATTGGTAAAGGTGATTTTGCGGGTGGCATCCGCCAGTTCAAAAATACCGCTCGCCAATTCCCGGGCACTGGCCCCGTTCTCCGCCGCCGTAATCAGCACGACATCGCCGCCAGCTTTTTTGACAAGACCAATCGCCATCGGGATCAGGAACGGCTGCTTTTCCGTTTGTCCGGGCGTTGCCGGGGTGGATTGGGAAATTTCCAGCGTGAATGTCGCGCTGGCAGCATCGTGGTGGCTTTGCACGGTTAAAACCGGCGTGCCCGCCTGCGAATACCAGCGCTGGAAATGCGCGAGGTCGCGCCCCGAGCTTTCGGCAAAGCAGGCCAGAAAATCCTCCATCGTCGCCGCCATGCCGTCACAGCGGCGGAAATACAATTGCATCCCCTCGTGGAAGGCTTGGGAACCAATCAGGGATTTCAGCATCCGGATCAGCTCGGCCCCTTTTTCATAGACCGTGGCTGTGTAGAAATTGTTGATCTCGTGATAGGCCTCGGGGCGCACGTTATGCGCCAGCGGCCCGGAATCCTCGACAAACTGGTTGGCCCGCAGGCCGCGCACATCGCTGATCCGCTCCACCGGCCGCGAGCGCTCGTCCGCCGAAAATTCCTGATCCCGATAGACCGTCAGTCCCTCCTTCAGGCAGAGCTGGAACCAGTCCCGGCAGGTGATGCGGTTGCCCGTCCAGTTGTGAAAATATTCATGGGCGATCACCGCTTCAATCTGGGCATAGTCTGTGTCGGTTGCAGTTTCGGGCGAGGCCAGCACGAGCTTGTCGTTAAAGACATTCAGCCCCTTGTTCTCCATCGCGCCCATATTGAAATCCGGCACGGCGACAATGTTGAACACATCCAGATCATATTCGCGCAAAAACACCTTCTCGTCCCACAGCATGGAGCGCTTCAGCGCATCCATGGCATAATGGGCGCGGGCTTCGCGGCCATGCTCGACAAAAATCCCCAAAGCCACCTTGCGCCCGGAGAGGGTGATGAATTGATCCCGCATCACCCCCAGATCACCCGCCACCAGCGCGAAGAGGTAGCACGGCTTGAGATGCGGATCCTCCCACACCGCAAAATGCCTTGTGGTGCCGGGCACGTCGCCTTGCGCAATGCAATTGCCATTGCCGAGCAGCACCGGCGCTTCCGCCTTGTCGGCCTCAATCCGCATTTTATAGCGCGAGAGGATGTCGGGGCGGTCGGGGAAATAGGTGATGCGGCGAAACCCCTCGGCCTCGCATTGCGTGCAATAGGCTGAACCTGAGCGGTAAAGGCCCATCAGTTTGGTATTGGCGGCGGGGTCGGTTTGGGTTGTCACTTCCAGCACGAAGGGTCGCTGCGGCGGGGTTTCAATGGTCAGGCTCTGCGGCCCGGCGAAACCGGCAGCTAGGTCCAGCCCCGCGCCGTCGAGCCAGACATGGGTTGGCTTCAGTTCGTCCCCGTCCAGCACCAATGGCGCACCGGGGCGGCCCAACGGGTTTGGGCGGATCGACAGGCGGCTTCTGACGAGGGTGGAGTGGCGGTTCAGGCTGATATCGAGATCGACATGATCCACCAGATAATCCGGCACGCGGTAATCGGACAGTCGGACGGGCTGGGCGGTTTCGGTGCGCATGTAAACCTCGCGGAATTGATGCTGGCAACATAGGGTGCGCGGGTGCATTGCGCCAGTTTGACATTTGCCGGACAAAGCCTTGAGGATGGGCCAAACCAAAACCGGGGGAACCGATGTCGTTGAAGTCGCATGAGCCGCATTGGTCCGCCATGTCTGCGCTAAATCTGACAGGGCCTGCGCAAATCCTGCCCAACGGGAATGTCCTTGTTGAAACGGATCAGGGGCCGGTGCTGATTTCCGCTTTGGCTGATGGCGTGCGTTTCAGGCTGGGCGCACTGGATCAACCTGTCTATCCCATACTGGTGGCGGAGCCTGAGCGCAGGGCGATGCAGCTGGAGCAAGCCGGCGAGGCGATCACGCTGCGCTGGGACGATTTTATGCTGACCCTGACGCCCGCCCCTTTGACCTTCCATCTTTCGCAAGGCGGCGAAACCGTGCTTGCCAGCACCGATGACGGCCATTTTGTCCGAAGGCACCGGCTCCCGCCGTTTGCCAGGACGCCGGAAGGCTGGTTTGCCGCGTTTGCGCTTGATTCGGGCCGGCCGGTCTATGGCCTGGGTGAAAAATGGGGCAAGCTCGACAAGCGCGGCTCGCTGGTGCAGTCGCATGTGCTGGATGCGCTGGGGGTGAATTCCGACAGCTCCTACAAAAACACTCCGTTCGCATGGTCACCCGCGCCACATGGCAACCCCGCCTGGGGTGTGTTCGTCCACACGCCCGCTTCCGTTATGCACGCAATTGGCTATCCGCTGTGGTCGCACCGCAGCTACGGATTGCTGGTGGAGGATGCCGCGCTGGACCTGTTCATTCTGGCGGGCAGGGACGGCGCAGATATTTTGCGCGCCTATACCGGCCTGACGGGCCGCGCGCCGCTGCCGCCGCAATGGTCGCTCGGCACCATCCTCTCCAGGGCCTATTATCGCACGGCTGAGGAAATTCTGGAGGCCGCCCGCGCCGTCCGTGCCAAAAACATGCCGTGCGAGACCATCACCTTTGATGGCCGGGCGTGGCAGGATACCGGCACCCGCTTCCATTTCGGGTTTGACAGCCAGCGCTATGCCGACCCCAGGCCAATGCTGGCCGAGCTGAAGGCGCTGGGCTTCAAAATCTGCGTCTGGGAATATCCGCTGGTTTCCATTCACGGCACCCGCTTTGCCATGATGGCAGAAAAGGGCTGGCTGCTGAAGGACCGGCGCAGCGGAAAACCCTTCATCTACCAGTTTTCCGCCGAACCTTTTGGCCAAGTGCTGACGCAATTGCCCGATTCCGGCCTCGTCGACTTCACCCACCCGGACGCATACGCCTATTGGCGCGATGAGCACAAAGCCTTGTTTGAACTTGGCATTGACATGATCAAAGCCGATTTCGGCGAGCAGGTCGAAGAGGATTGTCTGGCCCATAATGGCGACACCGGTGCGCGGCTGCGCAATGTCTATCCGCTGCTGTACAACAAATGCGTTTACGAGGCGGCGGAGCTGTATTGCCAAAGCGGGGCCCTCCTGTTTGGCCGGGCGGGCTGGGCCGGTTCACAGCGCTACCCTGTGCAATGGGGCGGGGATCCGCAATCGGACTGGGAAGGCCTGGCCGCCTCGATTCGCGGCGGCCTCAGCTGGGGCCTCAGCGGTGGCCCGTTCCACGCCCATGACATCGGCGGGTTTTACAAGGACAATCGCGACGCCGAACTTTACGTGCGCTGGACCCAAGCGGCGATCTTCTTCTCGCACCTGCGCTTTCACGGCATTGGCCCGCGCGAACCCTGGACCTTTGGAGCGGCGGCGGAAGCGGCAGTGATGCAGGCGCTCACCCTGCGTGAAAAACTGCTGCCCCACCTTTGGGAAGCGGTGCAGGAAGCCACCCGCACCGGCCTGCCTGTGCAGCGCGCCATGGTGCTCGCTTTCCCCAGGGAACGCGCCGCCTGGGCGTTTGAGGAGCAGTTCATGTGCGGACGCGATATTCTCGTGGCGCCAGTTTTGCGGGCAGGGGGGAGAGTTTCGGTTTACCTGCCGCAGGGCGAATGGCAGCTGCTGGGGCAGGAGGAGAGGCTGGCGGGCGGACGGGTGGTGGAGATGAAGCTGGGGTTGGGGGAGATGGCGGCGTTTGGTAGTGTCTCTGTTTGATATTTGACACATCACCTTTTTCAAAGCGCTGATTTTCCGATATACTAATCGCTGAGCATATCGGAGGTAAATAATTCCCATGCCCCCAAAACCACGCCGGTCAGCCAAACTTTGACAAGCTTGGGTGAATCTGTTCAGGGTTCGTCCAACGGGCAAAAGGTTGGGGTATGATGATCGACATCAGCGGTTATCTCACTGAAATCACAAAAATCCATGCCACAGGCCAAGCCACGGAACACGCTTACCGCCCGGCGCTGGAGCAACTGTTCAAATCCATCAGCCCGGATGTAACCGCCATCAATGAGCCCAAGGGCATCAAGGTTGGCCGCCCGGATTTTGTGTTTCTGCGCAGCGTCGGCAAGGGTGCCGATGTCACCGTGGGCCATTGCGAGGCCAAGGACATTGGCCTTGGCATCAATCCCAAGGGCATGAATGATTTCAACAAGGCGCAGTTCCAGCGCTATGTCAAAGCCCTGCCCAACCTGATCTACACCAACGGACTTGATTTCAGCTTTTACAAAAAGGGCGAGCTGACGCGCGAGATTTCCATCGCCGATTATCTCATGGGCATTCAGCCCAAGCCGGACCAATTTCCGGTTCTTGAAAACCAGCTGAAGGATTTTGCGGCAGAGCGCTTCCAAACCATCACTTCTGCCGAAAAGCTGGCGGAGATGATGGCGGGCAAGGCCATTCTGATCAAAGACATCCTGTTCAATTCGCTGAAACAGGACAAGGACCTGCAAACGGAACTGACCGGGCAGTATCAGTCCTTCAAGGACATGCTGATCCACGATCTGACGGCGGAAGACTTTGCCGACATTTATTCTGAAACCATCGCCTACGGCATGTTTGGCGCAAGGCTGCATGATAAGACGCTGGAAAGCTTCTCGCGCGCCGAGGCGCTGGAGCTGATGCCAAAATCAAACCCCTTCCTCCGCAATCTGTTCACCTACGTGGCAGGGCCGACGCTGGATGAACGCATCCGCCGCACGGTGGATGAGCTGGCCGAAATTTTTCAGGCTACCAATCTGCCAAAGCTGTTTGAAGATTTTGGCAAGTTTACCCAGCGCAACGACCCCTTTATCCACTTCTATGAAACCTTCCTCGCGCAATACAATCCCGCCAAACGCAAGGCGCGCGGCGTCTGGTATACGCCCGAGCCTGTGGTCAACTTCATCGTTCGCGCCGTGGATGATGTGCTGAAAACCGAGTTCGGCCTTGCCGATGGCCTCGCCGATACGTCGAAGGTGACAGTGGATTGGGACACGGGCCAGACCCACAAGGGCAAGCCCGTAACCATCAAGAAGGAAGTCCACCGCGTTCAAATTCTCGACCCAGCCGCTGGCACGGGAACGTTTCTGGCCGAGGTGATCAAGCAGATTGCGCCGCGTGTGAAGGACGTGGCCGAGGGGCAATGGTCGAGCTACGTTGAAAAGGAATTGATACCCCGTCTGCATGGTTTTGAGCTTTTGATGGCCAGCTATGCCATGTGCCACATGAAGCTGGACATGATGTTGACCGGGATGGGCTACAAGCCCACCGGCAACCCGCCGCGCCTTGGCGTCTACCTCACAAATTCACTGGAAGAAGGCGAGCGCGCTAACCAGACCTTACCCTTCGCGCAATGGCTTTCCAATGAAGCGAAGGAGGCCAACACCATCAAGCGCGACATGCCGATCATGTGCGTGATCGGCAACCCGCCTTATTCGGGTGAAAGCGCCAACAAGGGCGATTGGATCATGGGCCTGATGGAGGCCTACAAGAAAGAACCCGGCGGCAAGGAAAAGCTGAAAGAGCGCAATCCGAAATGGATCAATGACGATTATGTGAAATTCATCGTAATTACCCACCCCTATTTCAGGTCGGCAAGATCGCCGCTTGCGCCAGCGTGCCAAGGATTGTGCCAAAGGTTCCGGCACCGCGAAGTTTTGCAGT
>JAYVYA010000217.1:0-4868 GCA_043784745.1 Hyphomicrobiales bacterium | reverse complement strand
GGGTTTGCGCGCCCTTGGCGATGAGGATGGAGAGGGAATCGCCTATTTGCAGGCTGAGATTTTGCGCCATGCGCTGGCCAATCACGACGCCGCCCGCCGTGTCAAAGCCCTCCAGCGTGCCCTGTTTGATATTGGTGGCAATGCCCGGCAGGCGCTTCAGATCGCTCTCGCGCACGCCGCGCACCAGGGCCCCGGCCTGGTTATATTGCGAGGAGACCCCCGCTGCCCCTTCCACCATCGGGAGCACAATGGTGACGCCCGGCACTTTGGCGATGCGGGTCACCACCTCGTCATAATCGGTCAGCGGGGTTTCGACGCCCTGCAAAAACACGTGGCCGTTGACGCCGACAATCTTGTCGAGCAATTCGGCCCGAAAGCCGTTCATCACCGACATGACGACAATCAGCGTGGCAACGCCGAGCATGATGCCCAGAAAGGAAAATCCGGCGATGACCGAGACAAAGCCCTGCGCCCGGCGCGCCCGCAGGTAGCGCCGCGCCACCATCCATTCAAACGGGGCGAAGGGCCGCCGGGGTGCCAGGTTTTGGGCGGGGCCAGGCTCGCTCACGCCGTCAGCCTCGCCAGCATTTCGTCCAGCGACCCGGTTTCTCTGGCACCGGTCTTGCGGATTTTCAGCTCCACCTTGCGCTCGGCAAGGCCCTTGGGGCCGATAATGACCTGATAAGGCAAGCCAATCAGGTCCATTGTGGCAAATTTCGTGCCGGGCCGCTCGTCGCGGTCATCATAGAGCACATCCACGCCCGCTTTCGTCAGCGCGGCATACAGGTCATGGCAGGCCTTGTCGGTGGCCGCATCGCCGGTTTTCAAATTGGCGATGCCAACCTTGAACGGAGCGACGGATTCGGGCCAGATGATGCCATTGTCGTCATGCCCGGCCTCGATCAGCGCCGCCACGAGGCGCGAGGGACCAATGCCGTAGGAACCCATGTGTACCGCCACTTCCTTGCCGTCGGGACCGTTGACCATTGCTTTCATCGGCCCGGAATATTTGGTGCCGAAATTGAAGATGTGGCCAACCTCAATGCCGCGTGCGGAAACCCTGTCGCTTTCCGGCAAAGCCGCAAAAGCTGCTGCATCGTGCATTTCGGAGGTGGCGGCATAGCGCGAAGTCCATTGGCTCACCACGCCCTGCATCGCTTCGGCATCATCGAAATCGATGTCAGCGGGTGGCGGGGCAAGGCCCAGAAAATCCCGGTGGCAGAACACTTCGCTCTCGCCAGTGGACGCCAGAATGATGAATTCGTGGGAGAGGTCGCCGCCAATCGGCCCGGTATCGGCGCGCATCGGTATGGCGGTAAGGCCCAGCCGGGCGAACGTGCGCAGATAGGCGACAAACATCCGGTTATAAGCTTTTGTGGCCCCTTCGTGGTCGAGATCGAAAGAATAGGCATCCTTCATCAAAAATTCCCGGCTGCGCATCACGCCAAAGCGCGGGCGCACCTCGTCGCGGAATTTCCACTGGATATGGTAGAGGTTGAGCGGCAAATCCTTGTAGGATTTGACCGACGCGCGGAAAATCTCCGTCACCATTTCCTCATTGGTCGGGCCAAACAGCATTTCGCGGCCGTGCCGGTCCTTGATGCGCAGCATTTCCTTGCCGTAATCGTCATAGCGGTTTGATTCGCGCCACAGGTCGGCGGACTGGATCACCGGCATCAGCAATTCCACCGCCCCTGCCCGGTTCTGCTCCTCGCGGACAATCTGGCAGACCTTGTCGAGCACCCGCAGGCCAAGCGGAAGCCAGGCATAGATGCCGGCTGATTCCTGCCGGATCATCCCCGCCCGCAGCATCAGCCGGTGCGAGACGATCTCGGCTTCCTTCGGGGTCTCCCGCAGGATGGGGAGAAAATAGCGGGAAAAGCGCATGGACAGCATATCCTGACAAAGCTCGTGAACGAATCGCGGCACAATCCACGACGTTTGTAACGGAAGCGGCGAACCAAGCCTAGCCGGGCCGAAAGTGGTGTGTGAAGGGGCGCGCCAGCGATCCGGTGGCGCTCGATCGACTTAAGAATGAGGCATATCCTGCCTTGTTTGTCACCAGACTGCACAATTTGCGTGACAGGTCAGGACATATCAGCTATGCATGAAATGCAACCTCAAAAAGGGGCCGCAGCATATGAAAATGTGCCGCGATGCAGTCCAGGTCTTGGGAGGACGTCGGCAACAGTCGGTGGCGTGAGAGTGCCGAGGCGTTCTTGCTTTCAAGTTCCTTTGGGGAAGCCAGAGATTGAGCCGTCAGGGACGGAGCGACAAAGAGCAAGTGTCCGCCGGGAGGTGACACTTGCTCTTTTGCATTTCATCCGGTTTCCAATCACTCTGGGCAGATTGGTGCCGCTGACCTTGGGGCAGGCGTCTGGGGATGAGCAATGATCGGTGAAGTGGAAATCAACGAAGCCAACTTGCGTAACAATCACTTTTACATGCGGCATCTGATCGACGAGTTCCCCTCTGACGTAATTGGGGGCTCAAATAAGGCATGGGCCGCTCCAGATGAGGTGATCATCGATTGGGGCGGGCCCGAGTCAGTGCGGACCGACATCGATGGGAAGAAAAAGTTCTTTCGCGCCCGTAGTTGGATCGGCGCTTTTTATAAATTGAACCGCGCGGAGGCCGGAGACTTCGTCGTGATCGAGGAGGTCGGTTCCTATCGCTATCGGGTTAGCCTGAAAAAACGATGATTGTTGAGGAGGGCACTGTGAGCAGCGTCAGCGATTTTTCTATTATCGCTCTTGTGCCGCCGCCTTTTCCCGTCGATCAGGCAGCGTTCGTCGAAGTGAGGGATGAGCATGAGGCGGACCCGGAGCCTGAAGGCCAAATGGCGGTAACTGGTCAAGCCGGTGCCGAGCTCGCCCCATTACTGCGGCGGTATTTTGATAAGGCAGGAATTACGGTGATGGTGTAGACGGCACCCTTACCGGCATCGAATGTGCCATGATCGGTTGCTGTCGAAGCGATTCATCTCCGGGGAGCGCCGTTCATGGAACCGATTGCCACCATCGGGATCGATCTTGCCAAGAATGTTTTCCAGGGCTTGTTTTCCAGGTCCACGCGGTGGATTCGTCGGTGAAGCTTGTTTTCTCCAAAGCTGTGAAACGCGATCTGGCGGTCCAGCAGCCGACCAAGTTCGAACTGGTGCTCAACACGAAGACGGCAAGGGCGCTCGGGCTGACCATCCCGCCGCTCGTCCTCGCCCAGGCTGACGAGGTGATCGAATGAGACGAAGAGAGTTTTTGTCCATTTTCGGCGGCGCGGCACTTGCGTCACGGCCGGTTGCGGCGCTGGCACAGGGCCGGGTACGGCGCGTCGGCATGCTGATGGGCCTCGGCGAGAGCGATTCGCAGAGCCAGGCGCGTCTCGCCGCGTTCCGGAAAGCGATGGCGGACCTGAACTGGAAAGAAGGCACCAATCTCCGCCTCGAAGTGCGCTGGGGGGCGGATGATGCTGCCCAGATCCAGGCCCAGGTGGCGGAGGTCGTCGGACTCGCCCCCGATGTGATCGTCGGCACGGTCACGCCTGTCATGCGGGCGCTCAAGCAGGCGACAGAGACCATTCCGATCGTCTTTGCGGGCCTTTCCGATCCGGTCGGCGACGGCATCGTCGCGAGCCTCGCGAGGCCAGGCGGCAATATCACGGGCTTCAGCAACTTCGATGCCGCGATGGCCGGCAAATGGCTGCAGCTTCTGAAGGAATTTTCGCCTGCGACTGAACGGGTCGCGATCCTCTACAATCCGGACACGGCGCCCCATTCGATCTTCCTGCCCGCCCTGGAGGCCGCCGCGCCGTCGATCGGCGTCACGCTGGCGCGCGCGACCGTTCGCGACGTCGCCGCGATCGAAAGCACGATCGCAGCCCTTGGGGCCGAAGCGGGCAACGGTCTGGCGGTTATGCCGGACGTCTTCGTGTCACGCCATCGCGCCCTGATATACTCGTTGACGGCCCGTCACCGGGTCCCTGCGGTCTATCCGTTCCGCTATCACGTGATCGACGGCGGCCTGATCGGCTACGGCCCGGACGTCGTCGACCAGTACCGGCGCGCAGCGGCGTATGTCGATCTCATCTTAAAGGGCACCAAGCCCGCCGATCTGGCGGTCCAGCAACCGACCCAGTTCGAGATGGCGATCAACGCGAAGACGGCAAGGGCGCTCGGGCTGACCATCCCGCCCCTCGTCCTGGCGCAGGCTGACGAGGTGATCGAATGACACCGCAGGCCGCACCGCCACCAAACCATAACGCCAGTGGTTTAATTTCTAATCCAGCGCTGCATCACCTTAATCCCCCTCCCCCCTTGCCCAGCCCGCCTTCAGGGAATGCCGGATTTATCGCGCAGACAGAGGTATTGCTGGGCCAAGCCTGCAATCCGGGAAGCGAGGAGGTTGTGCATCAGGCTCGCCGGGCATCATACCCCCGCCACTCCAGCGCTTTTCGCGGCTGGCTTGTGTGTCTGAAGCCCTAGGCATCGGCGCTCTCTGGCCCACTTATGGAATATATATTCCATTTTTAAGTGATTTGAAATTTTTGAGTTGACATTTCCCGGGTTTCCAATCATTTTGAGCTTGCTTGCAACCGGGTGAAAAATTGTCACACCCGGCAGCACGCAGAAATTTCTGCCAGTAGGCGGATCGTTCTCATGCGCATCTCCAGCAGAATGGGGAGCGCGGAACCGGGAGGAAACCATGAAATCCATGTTGAAAAAACTCATGTTCGGCGCTGCGATTATCGGCGCTGTGGCTGCCAGCATCTCCAGCGCCAGCGCGCAGGACATCCGCATCATTGTTGTTGCCCACGGTCAGGCCAACGACCCCTTCTGGTCGGTGGTCAAAAATGGCGTCGCAGCCGGCGCCAAA
>JAYVYA010000216.1:0-2945 GCA_043784745.1 Hyphomicrobiales bacterium | reverse complement strand
GGCGGAGAGCACCACATCGTCGCTGACCTGCTCAGGCAGGGCAGTGGCGTCAACAATCATCGCGTTAATGCCGCCGGTTTCGGCAATCAGCGGCACAATCGCCGCGTCTTTGGCCGCCAGTGCCCGGTTGATCCGCCAGGCGGTGGCGGTGGAGCCGGTGAAGGCAACGCCCGCAACATTTTTATGGGCCACCAGGGCCGCCCCACTCTCGCCCTTGCCGGGCACCAGATGCAGCGCGCTGGCCGGCACGCCCGCCCGGTGCAACAGTTTTGTGGCGGCAAAGGCAATGAGCGGAGTTTGCTCGGCTGGCTTTGCAACGACCGAATTGCCCGCCACCAGCGCGGCGGCCACTTGCCCCAGAAAAATCGCCAGCGGAAAATTCCACGGGCTGATGCAGACGAAGACGCCGCGCCCGCGATACGCCAGCCGATTGTCCTCGCCGGTGGGGCCGGGCATGGTCTCGCCATCGGCCAGTGTCAGGCGCGCCTGGGCTGCGTAATAGCGGCAGAAGTCCTCTGCCTCGCGCCATTCCGCCAAGGCGTCATCCAGTGTCTTGCCCGCCTCGGTTTGCAGCAAAGCGAGCAGGCGCGGCTGCTCGGCCAGCAGCAGGTCCGCCATACGGTCCAGACAAAACGCGCGTTTGGCAACCGGCGTGGCATTCCAGTCGCGAAAACCCGCCTGCGCGGCAGCCATGGCGGAATCGGCGGTGGCGGCTGACGCCTCCGCCACTGTGCCAAACACTTTGCCATCAATCGGCGAAGCGAGGTCGCGCCGCGCACCTGCGACGGGTTTGCCATTGACCAGCGCACTCGCGGCTTCCCCGTGCGGCCCAGCGGCGGCAACCGCTTGCGTGAGGCTCGCCAGTGCGGCGCTGTCGCCAAATTCGACGCCCGGCGAATTCCCTCGCTGCGGCTCATACAGCGCGGCGGGCAGGGGCACACGCGGATGGCGGGCATGGGTCGCCTGCCCGATGATGGTCTGCGGGCGGCGCAGCAAATCGGCCATTGGCACGGCAACATCGCCAGCCATCGCCACAAACGAGGAATTCGCGCCATTCTCCAGCAGGCGGCGCACCAGATAGGCCAGCAGGTCCTCATGCCCGCCCACCGGAGCATAGGTACGGCAGGCGACATGGGTGAGGTCCGCAGCATCCAGCAAATCACGATACTGGTCCTCGCCCATGCCATGCAGGCGCTGGAACTCGAAGCCGTCGCCATTGCCCCCTGCCCGCTCCAGCACGGCGGCGATGGTGAGGGCATTATGGGTGGCAAATTGCGGATAAATGCGCGGGCGCGCATCCAGCATTTTTTGGGCGCAGGCCAGGTAATTGAGGTCGGTCATCGCCTTGCGGGTGAAGACGGGATAATCGGCCAGGCCGCGCTCCTGCGCCCGCTTGACCTCGGTATCCCAATAGGCCCCTTTAACGAGCCGCACCATGAAGCGGCGATTGTGCTGTTCGGCCAATGCCACGACATGGTCAATTACCGCGCCCGCGCGCTTCTGGTAGGCTTGGATGGCGAGGCCAAAGCCGTCCCAGCCGGCGAGCGAGGCATCGGCCACCACTGCATCAATCACCACCAGTGACAGTTCCAGCCGGTCCGCTTCCTCGGCATCCACCGTGAAATTCAGGTCAAACCCCCTGGCCTTTTGCGCCAGTTTCGCCACCCGCGGCACCAGCTCGCGCAGCACACGGGCTTGCGACACAGCTTCATAGCGCGGATGCAGGGCGGAAAGCTTTACGGAAATGCCGGGGCGGTTGGGAAGGGGGGCATTACCCGCCGCACGGCCAATGGCGTCAATGGCATCGGAATAGGATTTAAAATAGCGGTCAGCATCGGCTTGGGTGCGCGCGCCCTCGCCCAGCATGTCAAAGGAATAGCGGTAGCGCCGGCCTGTGCTGGAACTGGCGCGCTTCAACGCTTCCGAAATAGTCTGGCCCAGCACGAAATGGCTGCCCATCAGCCGCATCGCCTGCCGCGTGGCGGTGCGCACGGCGGGCAGGCCAAGGCGCTTGGCAAGCTGGCCGATGACGCCCTCCGGCGTTTCACCGGGCTGGATAATGCGGGCGGTGAGGCCGAGCGCCCAGGATGACGCAGTGACCAGCAAAGCGTCCGATTTGGTTTCGTGGCGGGCCCAGTCGGCATGGCTCAGCTTGTCCTCGATCAGCTTGTCCGAAGTGGCAGCGTCGGGCACGCGCAGCAGCGCTTCGGCCAATACCATCAGGGCGAGGCCCTCCTTGGTGGTGAGCGAATATTCCCGCAAAAAATCCTCGATGCCGCCAAGGCCGCCCTTTTTGGTGCGGATGGCGTCAATCATGTGGGTGGTGCGCGCATTGATCCGTGCTTCCGCTTCCGGCGCGAGGGCCGCACTGGCCAGCAGGCGGGCGGCAATGGCTTCATCAGCTTCGGCGTAAGGGGCGGTGAACGGCATGTTGCGGCTCCGGTGCGGGTGGATGGCAGGGGGATGGGGGTGTGAGGCTTGCGCTAGTATCATAAAATGCTATTTACCCTGTCGGGAGAATGATCATGCCATCCAGCTTCACACTCGGCGAGCATTTTGAGGGCTTTGTCAAAACCATGGTTCGCAGCGGGCGTTATGCCTCGGCCAGCGAAGTGATGCGCGACAGCCTGCGGCTGATGGAGGAGCGTGAAAAGCTGCGCGAGGCCAAACTTGCGTCCTTGCGGGAGGATATCCGCAAGGGTCTTGAAAGCTGGCCATCCGACGTGCTTGATATGCCGGAAATCAAGGCGGAGGCGCGGCGGCTGCGCCAATCCCGCAACGACGGTTCCGCCCATGGCGCGTAAAATTCTGCGCACGCCACTTGCCCGCCAGGATTTGCTGGAAATCTGTAATTACCCACCCCTATTTCAGGTCGGCAAGATCGCCGCTTGCGCCAGCGTGCCAAGGATTGTGCCAAAGGTTCCGGCACCGCGAAGTTTTGCAGT
>JAYVYA010000215.1:0-3499 GCA_043784745.1 Hyphomicrobiales bacterium | reverse complement strand
ATGATCTTGGATCAATCAATTAGCCTGCTTCGCATACCCCTCATCCGGCGCTTCGCGCCACCTTCTCCCGCAGGGGGAGAAGGGAAGTGGCGGGTGATTTAGATAAAACAGATTACGCTCTAGCACGCCCCGCCGCCCCGCTCAATCGGCCCCAGGCAAAAGCGGCAAAAACCCCGGCCAGCGCCAGCGCCAGGCCAAACCAGGTCAGCGCATAGGAGAAATGGTTGTTGGGAATGGCCAGCACGGTGGCCCCGCCGGCGGGCAGCCCGCCGGGATTGTCCGGTTCGGCATCGGCATCCATCGTGAAGGGGGCGACGCGCGCCAGTTGCCGGTGCGCCGCAATCAGCACGGGATCGCGGGTAAACCACGATTCTTTCCCCGGATCGTCAGCGGGCGTGAACAGGTTGCGCGGTTCGGGCGGGCGCAGCAGGCCGGTCACCGTCACCGGCCCAGTCAGCAGCCCCGCCTGGCGACTGGCCGGATCGCGCCTGTCCAGCGGCACAAAGCCGCGATTGACGAGGAGGCGCGAGCCATCTGTGCGGAGCAGCGGCGTCAGGATCAGATAGCCCGGCCCGGCAGCACTGGCCTTGCCATCGCCGCTGGCACGAAACACGGCTGTCTCCTGGCCATTCTCGAACGTGCCGCTAGCGCTCACATGCAGGTAGTCATGCGCGCTCGCATCATACCCTGCCCATTCCGCTTCCGGCGGCAGTGGCAACGGGGCTGCGTGCACGCGCGCTTCAATCTGCGCCAGAATGGCCTCCTTCCACGCCATTCGTTCCAGCTGCCACAGGCCAAGCCCGACCAGCACGGCCAGGACGAGCGCTGTGGCTACACCCGGCCAAAGCAGGCTGCGCGAAGGGGTGGCGGGCATGTCGCTCATTCCTCCAGCCGCCCCGGCCCGGCCTGGTGGCGATATTGCAGGGCGACCAGAATGCCTTTCAGCGGGCGCAACAGGCCGAGGCAGACAATCAGCGTCAGCGGCAGAAAAACCAGCAGGTGCACCCACACGGGCGGCTCGTAGACCAGTTGCGTCCACAGCGCCGCCCCCATCACAACAAACCCGCCGATCAGCGTCACAAACACCGCCGGGCCATCCCCGGCATCGGCAAAACAATAGCTGAGGCCGCAGGCTTGGCATCCGGCGGCAAGATCCAGAAACCCTTTGAACATCCGGCCCTGGCCGCAGCGCGGGCACCGCCCGGCGAGGCCTGCGCCGATGGCGGAAGGCGGGGTGTGAAAGTTGTTTTCCATCGGTTCTCCCTGCCAGGCAGATGCCGCATCCAACCAAACTGCCAAACTGCTTGCAAGGCAACTTGCAGGCGGACGCTATCACATATGGGACAGAGCGCATTCTATTCCATTGATGAACTGCTCGATTTTGTGCGCATGGATGAATGCGTCAGAGAAGTTCTGGGGTTGCAGCAGCACATCCGCTGGCGCAAACATCTGTTGCTCAAGATGCTTCCGGGTGGGATAAGAAAGCATGCCAGCGCCAGACCCTTATCCAGCACCGTCAACCGGACCCACCAAAACAGCGCTAGCCCGCGCCAGCTCACGCCCGGCCATCGCCCCCGGCGCACTGGCCAGCCAACCCTGCCTCGCCTGCGCCCGCGAAAAGCCATTGGCCGATTATTCGGTTACCCCGCTGTGGCCCAGCGCGCTGGGCGGCGCGGCAATTGCTGCTCCTTTCAAGACCGCAGCCATGTGCAAATCCTGTTGCGAACTGGCGCAGATCCAGATTGACGGGGCCTTTCTCAAAAGCTGGTTCATGCAGGCCGAACTGGCCCGCGCCGCCCAGGCCTATCTCGACCCGCAAGACCCCGGCCCCGCTCCCCTGACCTATCTGGGCAAGATTGACGGATTTCCGGTGCAGGAGGGTGAGGTCTGTGACCGCTGGGCCGGGCTGGCGGGCGAGGCGATCTACCACGTCCATTGCGGCAAGGACGAGCTTTGGGCCGGTTTTGGCCGCAGCGAAGAAATTGTGCCCGAACCCGCCGATCCCGGCCATGCGACGCTGGTGCTGGCCTCCCCCAGCCAGTACTGGTCCACTGTCGCGCTGCTGTCCTTTGCCGCACATTTTCCCTTCGCTGCCCGCTTTTGCGTCAATGAATTCGGCAGCCTGCAAGGGCTGGAAACCGGCCTGACCGCCAATTGCCACCCGCGCGAACTGGACTGGCTCCGCATGCACGGGCACCGCCCCACCATTATCAACAGCGGGTTGCAAGATGATTTTTCGCAACGTTTCCTCATCAAGCTGGCACTCGGCATTGGCCAGTCGCTGTTTGGAAACGCATTCACCGCCACCGGCTATGCCCGGCAACTCCGCCGCAGCTTCTGGCAGCACAAGCCGCAGGTGCGTCCTTTCCGCCCGGCGGGAACCAGTTTTGCAAAAGCTGGCGCATGGGCCTTGTGCCTCGTTGCACATGGGGAAATACTGGGCTTGACGATCACCACTCCAACCGGGAAGGCGCTGGACATTGTGATTGCCGACCAACCCGCCTTGTGGAGCGGCGCAGAGCATGACAGCCTGCGTGAGGGGCGGGTCTGGATCGCCGTCCCGCAGCGCCGCATCTTCACCCAGCCCTATCCCCTGGCCGAATGCCTTGCCTACCAGAACGGCACCACCACCCACCATGGCATTGCCATGCTTGGCAGCCTGCGCAACATGCCGCGTCAATTGCCGGGCAAGCAGGGCTTTGCCTGAGATGAGCCAGCCCCTGCCCAACACCCCGGAAATGACCGTCAGCGAGCTTTCGGGCGCGCTGAAGCGCACGATTGAGGACCGCTTTGGCTACGTCAAAGTGCGCGGCGAAATTACCGGCTATCGCGGCCCGCATTCCTCCGGCCACGTCTATTTCAGCCTGAAGGATGCCAGCGCCAAGATTGACGCGGTGATCTGGAAAGGCGTGTTCGGCAAGCTTCGCACCCGCCCGCAGGAGGGGCTGGAGGTGATTGCCACGGGGAAAATCACCACCTTCCCCGGCAAATCCTCCTACCAGATTGTGATTGAGGCGATTGAGCTGGCGGGTGTTGGCGCGCTGATGGCGTTGCTGGAAGCGCGGCGCCTGAAACTGGCCGGCGAGGGCCTGTTTGACGAGGGCCGCAAGCGGGCGCTGCCCTACCTGCCTGCTGTCATCGGCGTCATCACCTCGCCGACCGGGGCGGTCATTCGCGACATCCTGCATCGCTTGCAGGAGCGGTTTCCGCGCCGCGTGCTGGTCTGGCCGGTGCGGGTGCAGGGCGAGACTTCGGCAGCCGAAGTCGCCGGGGCCATTGATGGCTTCAACGCGCTGCCGGAAGGCGGCAATATTCCGCGCCCGGATCTCCTCATCGTCGCGCGCGGCGGCGGCTCGCTCGAAGACCTCTGGAGTTTTAATGAGGAAATTGTGGTGCGGGCGGCGGCCTCCAGCCACATCCCGCTGATCTCGGCCATCGGCCATGAAACCGACTGGACGCTAATTGACCATGCCGCCGATTTGCGCGCGCCCACGCCCAC
>JAYVYA010000214.1:0-8110 GCA_043784745.1 Hyphomicrobiales bacterium | reverse complement strand
TCCAAGGGCCGGCTGCAGGAAAATGCCAGTGACTTTTTCGCCCGCGCCGGGCTGAACATGGTGCAGGCACGCGGCGCGCGCGACTATCGCGGCGCGCTGGCGCAATTACCCGGTGTGGAAATCGCCTTTCTCTCGGCATCCGAAATCGTCGCTCACCTGGCCGCAGGCACGGCCCATCTGGGAGTGACCGGGGAAGACCTGGTGCGCGAAAATGTGCCCGACGCCGATGCCCGCCTGGCGATGCTGACCCCGCTCGGCTTTGGCGAGGCCAATGTGGTGGTGGCGGTGCCCCAGGCCTGGATTGACGTGCGCAGCATGGCCGACCTCGAAGATGTTGCCCATGCTTTCCACGCCAGGCGCGGCCAGCGGATGCGGGTGGCGACCAAATATGTCAACCTGACCCGGCGCTGGTTCAGCCAGCACGGCATCAGCGATTACCGCATTGTCGAGAGTTTGGGCGCAACCGAAGGGGCACCGGCGGCAGGGGCCGCCGAGCTGATTGTCGACATCACCACCACCGGCGCGACCCTGAAGGCCAATGGCCTGAAAATCCTCGACGACGGGCTGATGCTGAAATCGGAAGCCAATCTGGTCGCCTCGCTGAAGGCCGAATGGAGCGAAGCGCACCGCGATCTCGCCCGCAAAATTCTCGCGCGCATTTCAGCCGAGGAGGAGGCGAGACTTTCGCGGGAAGTCCGGGTGCATGGCAAAGTGCTGGAGTCGGACCTGCTGGCGGAGGCGGCGCATCTGTTTGGCGCGCAATCGCGCGGGCAGGGTGGCCAGCGTGTCAGCCTGCTGACCGTGGCGCGTGAAAGGGTGGCCGCGCTGGCCGACTGGCTGATTGCGCAAGGGGCGGACCATGTCAGTGTCGCCAGGCTGGACTACATGTTTGGCTCGCACAACGCGCTGTACGAGAAGCTGGCGGCGCGGATCGGCGGGCATTAAGTTAGCGGTTTGCTTACCCGGCAAGGCTATCATGGCAGTACTCGCTGGTTTGCACCGCGCTGCCTTTCGGAGCCACCATTGAGCAATTCAGCAGTTCCATCCGGTCAACCCGCAGAATCGGTCCAGGGCGAGCGCAGTGAGGCCGCGTTGTGGCAGCAAATTCCACGGCTTCTCCGCCGCCGCATGGCAGGCGGAGTTTATCGCGCTGAAATTGACGGCTTGCGGTTTTTCGCGATTGCCATCGTGGTAGCAGGCCATTTCACGGAACGTGCCATCCGTTTTTTCCCCGAGGTTGCCGCCGCGCAGGACCATCCGCTGGTCTGGATTCTGGCAAGGCCGGGGCTGGGGGTTTACCTGTTTTTCGCCATCAGCGGCTTCATCCTGGCGACACAGGCGATGAAAGCCAAGGCTGGCCCGCTCAGCAGCGGCTTTTTGCGCGCCTATTTTGGCCGCCGGGTGTTGCGGATCGAGCCGCCGTACCTGATCCTGCTGGTGCTGACCTGGGCGGGGTTGATGCTTTCTGGATACACGCCGGAAAAATCCAACCAGTTCGCTGTTGCACCAGCATCCCTGACTGTCAGCCTGATGTCGTCGCTGGTCTATGTCCACGGACTGTTTTGGGGCAGCTATCCCCGCTTGTTCCCGCCGGGCTGGTCGCTGGAAGTGGAAGTGCAGTTTTATCTCATAGCACCATTGTTGTTCGCCGCTCTCTTCGCATGGCGCAGCCGGGCAACGCGGCTGTTGTTCGGGCTGGTTTTGCTGGCAGCTGGCACGGTGCTGTCGCTTTATGTGCCCAGGCAAGCCGGTTCATTGTTTGTGTTTGATTCGATTTTGCGGTTCTTCCATTTTTTCTGGCTGGGCATATTGCTCGCCGACTGGCAGGGCTGGCTGGCCGAAAAAACCCGCAACGCGCCGCCGGTCTTGCTGGCATGCCTCGGCTGGGGCGCATTCCTCGCCTATCTCGCCATCCCCAATGCCCCCGAACATCCCGGCAATTGGCCGGATATTCTGCTGGCGTTGACGATCCGTTCGGCAGCCCTTGGGACTGTTGCTGCCATGTTTGTTGGTGTTTTCGGCCCGCGTTCCAGTTTTCGCTGCTTTTGTGCCAGCCCATGGGCCAGCCTGATTGGCGGGGCCTGCTACTCAATTTATCTCACCCACATTCAGGTGTTGCAGGTTATGACCGGTCTCATCGCCAAAATCGCCCCCAACCCCTCGCCGGAATGGCTGGCCGCCACTGCCTGCGCCGAAATACTGGCCGTGCTGGTTGTCGGGCTGGCATTCTACGCCCTGATCGAGCGCACGTTCATGATTCCCGGCTGGCCACAAAAGCTGCGCGCGCAGTTTGCAACCGTCCGCCCCTGATTTGACCATGATTGCAATATAACGGCTGCATTATAGCCCTATGATTCGGAACCTCCTGCCCATGCCCGTTTCCCGCCGCCATTTTCTTGCCGCCACAACTGCACTCGCCGCCCCTTGGGTCGCCCGTGCCCATGCCGCCGTTTCTGATACGGCGATTGGTGAAATGCTGATGCTCGGCTTTTCCGGCGCTTCGGCGGATGCCTCGGGCGCGCAGGAGCTGGCGGCGCATGTCGCGGCGGGCCGCGTTGGCGGGGTCTGCTTCCTTGGCCACAATGCCCGCTCGCAGGCCGGGGTCGAAAGCCTGACCGCTTTGTTTGGCAATGCCGGCACCCGCAACCGGGTGCTGGTGGCGATTGACCAGGAGGGCGGGGCGGTGCAGCGCCTCGGCACCAAACTTGGCTATCCCGCCGTGCCCGCTGCGCAGGCTGTAGCGGCGCGCAATGATGCCGGCGGCGCAGAGGCGATCTACCGCCGCATGGCGGCAGATTTGCGCAAGGCCGGGTTCAACCTCAACCTGGCTCCCGTCGTCGATCTGGGGTTTGAACCGAAAAATCCCATCGTTGCCCGTTATGGCCGTGCCTTTGGCGAGGATGGCTCGGCGGTGGCCAAATATGCCGCCGCTTTCCTCAAGGGCCACCACGCGGCAGGCGTGCTCACCGCGCTCAAACATTTCCCCGGCCACGGCTCCACCCTCACCGACAGCCATGCCCGCCCGGTGGACCTCACCAATACTTGGCGCGAAGACGAGATTGAGCCCTACCGCAAACTGTCCGAGGCCGGATTGATTGATATCGTCATGAGCGGCCACCTCACCCACGCCAAACTCACCGGCGGCGAACCAGCCACCCTCTCGCGCAAGGCGGTCGAGACCTGGCTGCGCGGCTCCATCGGCTACAGGGGCGTGGTGATGACGGATGATCTCGACATGGCCGCCATCCGCTCCAGCTTCAGCCTGAAAGAGGCAGTCATCAAGGCGGTGGCGGCAGGCAATGATTTGATCCTCCTGTCCAATTCCGCCACGCCCGATGCCAGTTTGCCGGTGGCGGTGATTGGCTGGGTCAAGGAGGCAATTGCCACCGGGCAGATTTCTGCGGGGCGGATCGAGGAGGCGGGTGCCAGGCTGGCCACGCTGAAAGCCAAGCCGTGGTTTCACGGCGCACACACCGCCTGAAGCCATTGTCTTTGTTGAATATAGCCCCCGCACAGTTTGTTTTGCGGGCAAAATCCCGGGGAACCACGATGTACAAGTTTATTGCACTCCTGTTGCTGGCCAGCCTCGCCACCAGCCCGGCCCTGGCGCAAAAGCCGCAGCCGCAGCCCAAATTCACTTCGCCGGTCAAGCAGGGCGAGCCGGACCGGCCATTCCCGTTCAAAGTGGTCTGGGTGCTGAAGGAATTTAACGGCAAGCCAGTGTCGTCCGCCAAGGGTGACCTGACTTTGTCGATTGATGACAATTCGCGCGGGGCAGGCTCGGCGGGCTGCAACACCTGGTCGGCAACGATGGTTTTGGTGCGCGGCCAGCGGATGGGCGTTGGGCCCATCGCCATTACCCACAATACCTGCGATGCCGCCGCCACCCAGTTGCAGAACGCCTATCTGAGTGCCGTCCACGCGGCTCCGTTCTGGGATATCGAGAGTGGCTATCTCGTGCTGAAAGGCCCCGGTGGCGTCATGCGCTTCGAGCGCTCGATTTAGAGTAAACTACCCCCTGCGCCACATTTCCATAATTTCCCATTGCGCCAACCCGCCATGCTGTTCTACACCCACGTTACTCACGTCGGGGTGCCCCACATCTGGTGCGGCTGAGAGCCATCTGGCAACCCGCCGAACCTGATCCGGATCATGCCGGCGGAGGGAACGCGAGATGGACATGGCCGACAAGGCGCAAGCAGATATTGAGCCTGCCGAACCCCGCCTCACCGCTGTTGCGCTGGTGGAGCCACTCGCGCTCGTTGCCCTGCTGCTGGCTGTTTGGGAAGCCTGCGCCCGCGCCGCCCTTGTCGCTCCTTACATCCTTCCCGCTCCCTCGCGCATTGCCACCACGCTGGTGAGGCGGTTTGACGTGATCTGGCCCGAAGCGCTTTACACGGGCGGCGAGATTGTTGGCGGCTTTGCCTTTGGCGCGGCGGCGGGGGCGGGCATGGCGCTGCTGATGGCCGCTTCTCCCCGCTTCGCCCGGACGCTGGGTCCGCTGCTGGTAGTGGCGCAGGCACTTCCGGTATTTGCCATTGCGCCGATGCTGGTCATATGGTTCGGCCTCGGCATGGCACCAAAACTGTTCATGGCGGCGCTGATCCTTTTCTTCCCGGTCGCCACCAGCTTTTTTGACGGCTTGCGCCGGACCGATCCGGGGCTGGTGGATCTGGCCCGGCTCAACCATGCCCCGGCGCTGACCGTGCTGCGGGTAATCCGCCTGCCCGCCGCCCTGCCGCAATTGATGGTGGGCCTGCGCGTTGCCGCCGCTGTGGCACCTTTGGGTGCCATCGTCGGCGAATGGGTCGGCGGGGCCAATGGCCTCGGCTTGCTGATGCTGCATGCAAATGCCCGCAGCCAGACTGACATGGTCTTTGCCTGCCTCGTCATACTCGTGGCCGTATCGCTGCTGTTCTGGGGGCTGGTGGGCCTGATCACCCGCCGCATTCTGCCCTGGGCCCCGGTTTCCCTGTTTTAACCCCGAAAGAAAGCTCAAACATGCGTATGAAAAACCTTGTCGCCGGTCTCGCCCTTGGCCTCGCCAGCACCATCCTGCCCGCTCAGGCGGCGGACAAGCTGACGGTGCTGCTCGACTGGTTCGCCAATCCCGACCATGCCGCCATCATTGTCGCCCAGCAGGGCGGTTATTTCGCCAGAGCGGGGCTGGAGGTCACACTGATCGAACCAGCTGACCCATCCGCCCCGCCGCGTCTGGTGGCCGCCGGGCAGGGTGATATTGCGCTGACCTACCAGCCCAACCTGTATGAGCAGGTCAAGGAAGGCTTGCCGCTCGTGCGCGTCGGAGCGGCTATTGCCACCCCGCTCAACAGCCTTGTGGTGCTGGCCGACGGGCCGGTAAAAACCATTGCCGATCTCAAGGGCCGCACCATCGGCTATTCCATTGCCGGGTTTGAGCAGGCCTTGCTCGCCACCATGCTGGAAAGCGCCGGGCTGAAGCTGGCGGACGTCAAGCTGGTCGACATCAATTTTGCCCTGACCCCGGCGCTGGCCGAAGGGAAAGTGGATGCCATCATCGGGGCCTTTCGCAATTTTGAAGTCACCGAGCTGAAGCAGGCGGGCAAGGCCGCGCGGGTGTTTTTTCCCGAAGAGCACGGCGTGCCCGCCTATGATGAATTGATCTATGTGGTGCAAAAGGACAAGGTTTCCGCCCCCGTCACCGGCAAATTCCTCGATGCGGTGGAGGCGGCGACCCTGTTTACCCTCAACCATCCCGGCGAGGCCTGGGGCCTGTTCATCAAGGCCTACCCCAAGCTGGATGATGAACTCAACAAGGCCGCCTGGGCCGATACCCTCCCCCGCCTCGCTGCCAGCCCAAGGGCGCTGGATGCGCGGCGTTACCTGCGCTTTGGCGAATACATGAAGGCGCGCGGCCTGATTGATGTGGTGGAACCGCTGGCACGGTATGTCGGGCAGTAGCGTCAGGAAACGCGGGCGTCACGGTCGCTGAGGCGCGTCGCGCTTCAAGAATGGGCCGGGGTTTGATCCGGCCACGCCCTTCCAGTGCGCTCGCCGGGCGCGTAGTGTGGGCCTGATTGGCACACTGGTGCGAGCCGGGCGAGCACACTGGCTGTGCGCGGTGCGGGAGAATGAGGATTATTTTGATGCACGCCAAAGACCCCGCTTTTCTACCCGTCTCCGGCTTTGTCCTGCCGCGCTTTGCCGGGCTGCCCACCTTCATGCGGCTGCCCTATGCGCCGCCGGAGGATGCACGGTTCGCCGCGCTCGATATTGGCATTGTCGGCGTGCCGTGGGACAATGGCACCACCAATCGCCCCGGCCCGCGCCATGGGCCGCGGGCGCTTCGCGATGCCTCCACCATGATCCGCCAGTTCAACCAGGCCACCGGCGTGCATCCGTTCCACCTCGTGCGCTGCGCCGATGTCGGCGATACCTCCGTCAACCCGGTGGATGTGATGGATGCGATGGCGCGAATTGAGGGTTTTTTTGACGGAATGATTGCAGCGGGCATTGCGCCGCTGACGGCGGGCGGCGACCATTTGACCAGCCTGCCGGTCTTGCGCGCGCTCTCCCGCCGCAAAGGCGCACAGGGGCCAGTGGGCATGATCCATTTTGACAGCCACACGGATTTTTACGACAGCTATTTTGGTGGCTACCGCTACACCCATGGCACGCCTTTCCGCCGCGCGGTGGAGGAAGGCATCCTTGACCCCAGACGCACCGTGCAGATCGGCATTCGCGGCACCGGCTATGATGGGGAGGATGTGGAATTTGCCCGCAGCCAGGGCGTGCGGCTGTTTTTTATCGAGGAAGTGATGGATCGCGGGCCGGATGCCGTGATGGCCGAGGCGCGGGCGATTGTGGGGGAAAAGCCGGTCTATGTGTCCTTCGACATTGACGGCATCGACCCCTCGCAGGCCCCCGGCACTGGCACGCCCGAGGTCGGCGGCTTCAGTGTGCACCAGGCCCAGCGCATGATCCGCCACCTCGCGGGGCTGGATATTTTGGGAGCGGACCTTGTGGAAGTTTCTCCCCCGTTCGATATGCAGGGAATGACTTCGTGGGTCGGCGTCAACATCATGTTCGAGCTGTTGTGCCCGCTGGCACAAGCAGTGGCGCGGCGCGGCGGCAAGGCTTGAGGGCAGGAACCCTCGCCCTTCGAGACGCCGCGAAAAGCGGCTCCTCAGGGTGAGGTCTCGTTTTGGCAAGAAGAGATGGCCCTCATGCTGAGGGGCTGCACCTTCGGCAGCCATCTCGAAGCACGAGGGCGGTGACCGGCAATTTGAAGCATTGGACAATACGTCAAGCAGGAGAAAACCATGGGACATATGATTGAACTGACATGCAGCGACGGGGTAAAAATCGGCGCTTACCGGGCCGAACCGGCGCGCAAGCCCAAGGGCGGCATTGTGGTATTGCAGGAGATTTTTGGCGTCAACGCCCATATCCGCAGCGTCGCCGACCGCTATGCGGCGCTGGGCTACCTCGCCATCGCCCCGGCCACCTTCGACCGGGTCGAGAAGAACGTGCAGATCGCTTATGGCCCGGAGGATTTCAAGAAGGGCTTTGAGCTGATCGGCAAGGTGGATCACAGCAAAACCCCGCTTGACATAGCCGCCGCCATCGAGGCGGCGAGCGAGGCCGGCAAGGTGGGTCTGGTAGGCTTTTGCTGGGGCGGCACGCTGGCCTTTGCCAGTGCTTGCCATCAACCGGGCTTGACGGCCTGCGTCGGCTATTACGGCGGCAATATCATCCAGATGGTGAATGATCAGGTCAAAGTGCCGCTGATGCTGCATTTCGGCGAGAAGGATGACCATATCCCGATGGAAACCGTCCACAAGATCATGGAAGCGCATCCCGATGTGCCTGTGTACACCTACCCCGCCGGTCATGCCTTCAACCGAGATGGCAACGAAGCCTATCACGAAGCCAGCGCCAAACTGGCGCAAGAGCGCACGACGGCATTCTTTGAAGCGCGGTTGGCGTGAGCGGCGCTTAGCCCGTTGGTGCCAACTCACGGCGCTGTTTCCTTCTCCCCCTGCGGGAGAAGGTGCCCCTCTTGGGGCGGATGAGGGGGGCGCGAGGCGCAAATTGAAGCTTGACCTGTATTGCTAAAAACTGAAATTGT
>JAYVYA010000213.1:0-11712 GCA_043784745.1 Hyphomicrobiales bacterium | reverse complement strand
GATCGGCGAGCTGGGGGAAGGCGGCTTCATCGGGGTTGAACACCCGCACGGCAGGCGAGCCGATGCGCCGGGGGCGGGCAAGAAAGCTTTGGGCATCGTTGACGAGCCCGGCAAGGGTTTGGGGCGAAAAACCTGCCACATCCTCCGGCGCGGCGCGGGCAAACAGCAGGGTCGAAAGGTTTGCGGCGGAAAGTGGCGCATGTGTACCCTGGACCATCAGCATCCTCTCCCTGATTGCGCATTTTGCGCCGCAGCGTACATTAATGCTGCAATGCTGGCATTTTTTTGCGACAATTCAAAATCTGGACCAGATATCGGGGTTGCACAGCGAATGTGGAGAAATCTGGCCAAAAGCTTTCCCGGGAGGTGAAAATGAATGAACAAATCGCAAAATCAACGGAAAACCCGACAAAACTCGATTTGCCGCAGGCCGATTTGTCCCCGGCCATGTCCGCCTATTTTGACAAGTGCCGGGCCAAAATTGGCTTTGTGCCCAATGTGCTGCAAGCCTATGCGCATGACAATGCCAGGCTGGAAGCCTTCGCCGCTTTCTACAACGAGCTGATGCTCGCCCCCTCCGGCCTGACCAAGCTGGAGCGGGAAATGATTGCGGTGGTGGTTTCGTCGGAAAACCACTGCTTCTATTGCCTCACCGCCCATGGTGCGGCAGTGCGGAGCTTGTCGGGAGACCAGGTGCTGGGCGAAACGCTGGTGATGAACTGGCGCGCCGGCGACTGGTCCGCCCGCCATCGCGCCATGTTCGAATTTGCCGTCAAAATCACCCTTGCCTCCGCCAGTATCGGGGAAGCCGATCGCCAGGCGTTGCACGCCGAAGGCTTCAGCAACCGCGACATCTGGGACATTTCGGCGGTGGCCAGCTTTTTCAACATGTCCAACCGCATGGCCTCGGCGGTGGATATGCGGCCCAATGCCGAATACCACGGGCAGGGGCGGTGACCATCGGCGGCCATTGACGCGCGGCAAACATTGCCCGTGTAGTGGCGCTCGCCAACCGCCAAATGGGAAAATCCTGCAAAAATGGCACCCGGCGGTCAGAGACCGCCGTTACATGCCGCGCGTTCGCGATATCACCCGATGGCCCTGACCCCAAGCCTTACGCCCTCGCGGCGCGCAGGCCCATCATGTCGATGTCCGGGCGTTCGCGGCTGACTTCATTGGCTTTTTCCCGGCCATCGAGGCTTTGCACCTTGGACAGGTCATCATTGGCCTGTTCCAGATGCGCCTTGGCTTCGCCCGCCTGGCCAAGCAATTCGCCGACCGAATGCTTGAGATTGTCGCGCCGGGTTCGGGCGGCGCGGGCATATGTGGGGTAGGCGAAATGCGCGGGGTCGGTGTTTCCGGCCCGGGTTTCCTCGCTGGCAATCTCCCGGTCAAGGTCACTTGCCATGCGGGTAAATTCCGCGATCATGGTTTCGATTTGCGCCACACGGCGGCGGCGTTCTTCGACCTGAAAGCGTTTCAGGCGGATCAGTGCATCCCGCGATTTCATTACGCATACTCCGGTACGCAAGTTAAAACCCGATCCGTTAAGGATCATTCATAAAAGCCGCGAGACAAGGGAAGCATTGCGCATTTAGGTTGCAGCTTCACTAACGAGCCGGGGAAAATGCAATATTTTTGTCCTGTCCCGCCTAAAGTGCAGCAGCGCCGCATTTGCCAGCGCTGGCAAACCGGTTAGGGTGGCGCAAATTCCGCCGGAGCCACGAATGACCTATTGCTGCGCAATCCTCGTCAAGGACGGGCTGGTGATGATTGCTGACACGCGCACCAATGCCGGTCTCGACAATGTTTCGACTTTCCGCAAACTGCATGTGTTTGAAACGCCGGGCGAACGGGTGATGATGCTGGCTTCGGCCGGCAATCTCTCCGTCACGCAGAGTGTGCTCAACCTGATTACCGAAGGGTTCGAAAACCCTGAAACCGGCGAGTTCGAGCAAATTGAAACCATGCCCTCGATGCTGGCTGCCGCGCAACTGATTGGCCGGGCGGTGCGCAAGGTTCAGCAGATGCACGATGCTGCCTCGCAGCAGTCAAGCGTCTCGTTCAACGTGTCCTTCCTGTTCGGCGGCCAGGTCAAAGGTCGCCGCCTGCGGCTTTTCATGATCTATAATGCGGGCAATTTCATTGAATGCACCCAGGATGCGCCGTTCCTGCAAATTGGCGAGCACAAATACGGCAAGCCGATTCTCGACCGCGCCATCTCCTACGATACCAGCCTGTATGACGCGCTGAAAATCGGCCTGATTTCAATGGATTCCACCATCCAGTCCAATCTTGGCGTCGGCCTGCCCATTGACCTCGCCGCCACCCGGCGGGACGCCCAGAAGGCCGAGGTTAACAGCCGCATCGTCGCCGGGGACAGCTATTTCAGCAGCCTGCGCGAATCCTGGTCCAATGCCCTGCGCGCGGCCCATATTGCCATTCCCCGCCCGCCCTACGGGGTGGAGGCGTGAGGGCGGCGCGGATTGGAATCGTCACGGCTTCGGACCGGGCCAGCGCCGGAATATACCGGGACGAGAGCGGCCCGGCGATCGAGCAATGGCTGACCCGCACGCTGACCAGCCGCTTTACCCTCCTGCGCCGGATTATCCCGGACGGGCTGGAGAGCGTGCGCGATACGCTGGTTGATCTGGCCGACAACGAGCATTGTGACCTGATTCTCACCACCGGCGGCACCGGCCCCTCCGCGCGGGACCTCACCCCCGAAGCGACGGAGGCAGTGGCCCACCGCCACATGCCCGGCTTTGGCGAGCTGATGCGGGCGCAAAGCCTGAAGCAAGTGCCCACCGCCATTCTCTCGCGCCAGATGGCGGTAACGCGCGGCCAATGCCTGATCATCAACCTGCCCGGCAAGCCCGGCTCCATCGCCCCTTGCCTCAATGCGATTTTTGCCGCCGTGCCGTATTGCCTCGACTTGATGGGGGCGGCCCGGATCGAGGCCGATCCGGCGGTGCTCGTCACTTTCCGCCCAAGCGAAACGGTGGAAAAACCACCAGTTTGAGGGTAACAGCGTTCATTTTAACCGCTAGTTTACCACAAAGCGTAGAGTTTTCGTAGAATTCATGTTTTACAAGCGCGCCAAGCAGCGGCAGTTTTGGCCGTGGGGAGCGTTGAAAGAGGAATATTGCTGATGTTGATCACTCCGGTAATTATGTGTGGCGGCGGTGGCACGCGGCTGTGGCCCTCCTCCCGCACCAATTATCCCAAGCCGTTTGTGCCGCTGATTGGCGAGGAATCGACGCTCGACTCCACCCTTGCCCGCATTGCCGACCGCAGCGTGTTCACAGCCCCCTTGCTGATTGCCAATGCGGACCACCGCTTTCTCGTCGCCGATGCCTGCATGAACGCCGGGCTGAAGGATGCGCAGCTGGTGCTGGAACCCGAAGCCCGCGACACCTCCGCCGCCATTGCCGCCGCCGCCGAGGTCATCTGCCGCCGGGACCCCAAAGCAGTCATGCTGGTGCTGGCTGCCGACCATCTGGTGCCCGACCGTGCGGCCTTCGCCAAAACCTGCCTGCGCGCCCTGCCCGCTGCACAGGCCGGGCGGATCGTCACCTTTGGCATCCATCCCACCGAACCGGCCACCGGCTATGGGTATATCAGCCCCGGTGCCGCCACGGCGGAGGGTGTGCACCATGTGGCACAATTCAGGGAAAAGCCGGACGCAGCAACGGCCAGCGCCTATATTGCCAAGGGCTATTTGTGGAACAGCGGCAATTTCCTGATGCAGGCCGCCAGCCTGCTGGCCGAAATGGCCAAATACGAGCCGGAACTGGCCGGCGCGGTGAAAGCCAGTGTCGACAAAGCCAGCGACTTCTGGGGCGCGCTGAAACTGGATGCGGACAGCTTCAGGCAGGCCCGCAAAGTCTCGATTGACTATGCCATCATGGAGAAAAGCGCCAATGTCGATGTCATCAAGGCCGATTATTCCTGGTCCGATGTCGGCACCTGGGAAGCCGTCTGGGCGCTGACACCCAAGGATGGCGACGGCAATGCGCTGATCGGCCAGGTTGAGCAATATCAGGTGAAAAACACCTATGTGCACTCACCGGGCATGGTGACCGCTTTGGTCGGCGTTGAGAATCTCGCCGTCGTCGTCACTGCTGACGCCGTACTGATCGCCGACCGGACCCGCACCGAAGACGTCAAGAAGCTGGTCGATCAGTTGAAAACCAGCCGTCCAGCCATTGTTGCGGCCCCCAAGCGCGGCTACCGCCCGTGGGGCTATTATGAGACACTGGATCTGGGGCCGCGCTATCAGGTCAAGCGCATTGTTGTCCATCAGGGTGGCAAGCTGTCCCTGCAAAAGCACTTTCACCGCGCCGAAACCTGGACGGTGGTTTCCGGTTCAGCCATCGTCGAGGTCGATGGGGTGCAAAAACTGCTGAGCGAGAATGAATCGATCTACCTGCCGCTTGGCTGCATTCACCGCCTCGAAAACCCCGGCAAGCTGCCGCTGGTGCTGATCGAAGTGCAGTGCGGGGCCTATCTGGGCGAGGATGATATTGTGCGGATTGAGGATATTTACGCGAGGGCGTGAAGTGAGGCAGCCGGCAGCAGCGGGCAGATCGACTGCCTGCTGCCTGCTGCCCACCGCCCTGTTCTCAGTCAATCATATAGCGAATGCCGGCCCGGATCTGGTGCTCGGTCATGCTCTTTGAAAAAACCGTGCCGGTACTGGCCAGCACACCTTTGGACATGCCCAGATTGAGGTAGCGGTAGCCAATATCCAGCTGGGCGTGGGGAGCAACATCCACTGTGACGCCACCCATCAGCGCCCAGGCGAGCTGGTACTGTTTGGCCCGGGTCGAGACGTCATACCGGTAGGTCGTCGTCACCAGAGTGTTCGGGTTGGTCAGCGTGCGCGAATAGGCTGTGCCATCCGGGTTGAGATAGTTGACGCTGCCACTCGTGACCATATGGCTCATGCCGATGCCGGCTCCGATATAGGGCG
Organism: Hyphomicrobiales bacterium; assembly: GCA_043784745.1. Lineage (GTDB taxonomy): Bacteria > Pseudomonadota > Alphaproteobacteria > Rhizobiales > Beijerinckiaceae > JAYVYA01. The sequence continues at coordinate 6,737 of JAYVYA010000213.1, read as the reverse complement.
ACAGGCCCGACCAGCTGCCCAGATCCAGATAACCGTTGGCCAAAGTGGCAAAGCGGTGGATTCGGGTGGCCTGCACGACGCCGCAATTCTGGTAGTTCAGGACGGCCCCGGGCGCTACGCCGGTATAATTGTTGGGGCAAGTGATAGAACCGCCCAGACCATTGGCCTTGCGCCCGCCGAGATAATCGAAGGTGGCGTCAGCCCGAAACCAGCTGTTGAACTTGTAGCCGCCGCCAAGCCCCAGCGCCCAGCTGTTGCGCGTGGAAACATCGGGAACGAGGTTCAGGTCGGACGAGATTTTCGGCATCGTGTCCTTGGTGAAGGCCACATCGCCGCGCAAATACCAGCCGGTGCCCAATTCCACCATCTGGTCCACCGGGGCGGGCGCCGCATCCAATGGCATGGCCATGTCGGCGGCGCGGGCGAAAGGCGCGCAGAGGCCGGTGATCAATGTCGCCGCCACAATCATTTTCAGGCTGCCCATAACATACTTCCCTGGCAAGGTCCGCCCGGCAAAACCGGAGGAGCAAATCAACACAATGCCAAGACTAGGACACAAATGTTAAGGCAGACTTAACCATAAAACATTGTTTTCATTAAATAATTCAACAGACTAACAAAAAACGGACCCTTGCGGGTCCGTTTCTGCAATCGGACTGCTGACGTCCCGAAATTAATAGCGCTTGACCAGCGGACCGTTGCCACGGCTGGCGTAGCCGGTGGGAATGCCCTGGGAGAGCGAGCCGCTGGTGGCACCATTCTCGCCCCAGTACAGCGCCTGGCCATTGCCCTGCGCATTCGCGCCAATCAGCCAGCGCATGCCGATGTGCAGGTCATGCGAGGCCAGCTTCAGGCTCTGCACTTCATAATGGCAACCATTGAGGTTGGTGCAGACAATCGGGTTGGACTTGATGCTGCCCATATTGAGGTAGCGGTAGCCCATTTCCAGCTTCAGGTTCGGCGTCACGGCATAGCTCAGGCCGGTCATCAGCGCCCAGGCCAGGGTATTCTTGCTCTTTTCATTCGAAGTGCCAAAACCGGTATTATTGCCTGCGGAGTCAATAATGCTTGACCAGCGGTGGTTGGCAATGCCGACGCCGGCACCGACATAGGGCGTCAAATTATACCAGGTGCCAAGATCGACATAGCCATTGGCCAGTGCGACGATGGAACGGACGCTGGAAGTGTACTGGTCATAGCAGCGCGCCTGTGCGCCGCTGGCAGTTGTGTTGGTCTGGTTTGGCACCAGACCGCAGCTGCCCTGGACATTACCGAAGGTGGCGGAGTCCGGCACGCCGGGAGTTAGCGGATAATGAATATTGGTATAGCTCTCGGTAGAATTGATGGCGGCGGAAGTGCGGTATTCTCCGGTGACATCGGCCCGCAACCAGTTGTTGAACTGGTAGCCAACGCCTGCCCGCACGAATGCCGAATCGCCGATCGATTTCCTGTCGGTCCGCACACCGTTAAACACCGGATCATAAGTCGCATCGTTGAACGTCGATTTTAGCGTGCCAATGGTGTTAATGCCAACGCCAACGTCGCCCCGGATATACCAGCCGGAAAATTCGGCTTCGATGACCGGTTCGGGTGCAGGCGGGGGCGGCGGCAACAGATCGGCAGCGAGGCCCGCCCCGGCGGTTGCAAGCATCATGGCGCTTGCCAGAGTAAGGGCTTTGAAGTGGCCCATCAGCATATCCCTTCGTTTGCAGGGCGCGACGGCACCCGGTCATTAACTACGAGGGGAGAATGACAGGAACGGGTTAAAGGGAGCTTAACCCTAAAAAGTAAGGTTACGGCATTGCAAAGGGGTGCCAGCCGCCGAAAGATTTCGGCGGCTGGCGTAATGGTTACATCGGCAAGAGCACGTGGTCCACGACATGGATCACGCCATTCTTCTGGTTGACGTCGGCAATGGTCACAGTGGACATGCCACCCTTGGCGTCGGTCAGCACGATCTTGCCGCCCTTTTCTTCGGCTGTCAGCTTGCCGCCCTGCACGGTGGTGAGGCTGGCCTTGCCGCCGCCTGCCTTGATCGCCGCCATCAGGTCAGCGGCCGACATTTTGCCCGCCACGACGTGGTAGGTGAGGATGCCGGTCAGCATCGCCTTGTTTTCGGGCTTCAGCAGCGTTTCGACGGTGCCCTTGGGCAATGCGTCGAATGCCATGTTCACAGGCGCAAATACGGTGAACGGGCCGGCACCCTTCAGCGTCTCCACCAGGCCCGCAGCCTTGACGGCGGCAACCAGCGTGGTGTGATCCTTCGAGTTCACGGCATTGTCGATGATGTCCTTGGACGGGTACATCGGGGCACCGCCGACTTCAACTGTCTTTTCCTGGGCATAGGCCGGGGCAAGGGCGGCGGGCACGGCAAAGCTGAGGCCCAGAACGGTGGCGAGGAGGAGTTTGCGAATCAACATGGGTAAATCCTTGGTTGAGGCATCCGGTAAAGGGAAGCGTTTGGGCTCAGGCTGTCATTGCCCGGAACATCCGGACGCAGCACCTGTGCTTCGGCTGTAACGCGGCGGGCCCCGCAAAAGTTTCGAACAGGTAAAAAAACCATTGCCTGCAATTTGAGCGCCGGGATGAAAAAACCGGCATTGCCCGTGTGCCAGATGCCGTCTGGCCGCTGCGGTGGCAGTTGGCATGGTGGTTGCATCGCATTGGCTGCTCCCAAGGGAGACCATCACACATTCGGCATCAAGCCGATGCATAACCAAGGGGTTACCATGTCCTTTTCCCGGCGTTTCATGTTGCGCGCGACCAGCGTACTCATTGGCGGCGCAATGACGCTGTCCTCGTTCGGCGCGCAAGCCGCCGACACGATCAAGATTGGCATTCTGCACTCCCTCTCCGGCACCATGGCGATCAGCGAAACCACGCTGAAGGATGTCATGCTGATGCTGATTGACGAGCAGAACAAGAAAGGCGGCGTTCTGGGCCAGAAGCTTGAAGCCGTGGTCGTCGACCCCGCCTCCAACTGGCCGCTGTTTGCCGAAAAGGCCCGCGAGCTGATTTCCAAGAACAAGGTTGTCGCTACCTTCGGCTGCTGGACCTCCGTATCGCGCAAGTCCGTGCTGCCGGTGTTTGAAGAGCTGAACAACATCCTGTTCTATCCCGTGCAATACGAGGGCGAGGAGAGCCAGAGGAACGTGTTCTATACCGGCGCTGCCCCCAACCAGCAGGCGATCCCGGCAGTTGACTACCTCATGAGCAAGGACGGCGGCAACGTGAAGCGCTGGGTGCTGGCTGGCACCGATTACGTCTACCCGCGCACCACCAACAAGATTCTGGAAGCTTATCTCAAGGCCAGGGGCGTTGCGCCCGAAGACATCCTGATCAACTACACCCCGTTCGGCCATTCCGACTGGCAGACGATTGTGTCTGACATCAAGAAGTTTGGGGCCGCCGGCAAGAAGACCGCCGTGGTCTCCACCATCAACGGCGATGCTAACGTGCCGTTCTACAAGGAACTCGGCAACCAGGGCGTCAAGGCTACCGATATCCCCGTCGTCGCCTTCTCGGTCGGTGAGGAAGAACTCGCCGGTCTCGACACCAAGCCGCTGGTCGGCCATCTCGCCGCATGGAACTATTTCATGTCGGTGGATGATCCCGCCAACAAGGCGGCGATCAAGGGCTGGCAGGCCTATACCAAGAACCCGAAGCGCACCTTCAATGATCCAATGGAGGCCCATGTCATCGGCTTCAACATGTGGATCAAGGCGGTCGAAAAGGCCGGCACGTTTGATGCCGACCCGGTGATCGACGCCATGATCGGCGTGTCGGTGCCCAACCTGACCGGCGGCCTGTCCACGATGATGCCAAACCACCACATCACCAAGCCGGTGCTGATTGGCGAAATCCAGGCCAATGGCCAGATCAACACCGTCTGGCAGACCCCCGGCACGGTGGTGGCCAACGAATGGTCGCCCTACCTCGAAGGCTCGAAGGACCTGATTGCCGACTGGCGCACGCCGATGGCCTGCGGCAACTTCAACGTCAAGACGGGCAAATGCGGCGGCAAGAGCTGAGCGCATTCCCAACCCTCTTCCGCTCTTGGCGGGAGAGGGACGACGCGAAGCATCAGGGTGAGGGCACGCAGCCAGGTCTGTGGCACGGCCCTCATCTACCCTTTGGGCTTCTCCCGTGAACAACGGGAGAAGGGATTTATCTGGCAAGATTGAGGGTGTTACGTTGAACTGGTTCCGTTTCCTGCTTTGCGCACTGCTCCTCTGCCTCGCCCCTCCGGCCTTCGCCGATCCGGCGGATGACGCGCTGGCACATATCGCCACCGACAAATTCGGCCAGATCGAGCAAGCGATTGGCGAACTCGCCGCCAGCGGCCTCCTGACCGCCCCCGCCATTCTCGAAGCCCTCGCCGCCAGCCGCCTGATGTATGATCCGGGCGAAAAAACGGTTTATTTCCAGGATGCGGCGGGCATGCTGCTGGTGGCCAAAACCGGGGCGAAAGCCGATGGAATTGACCCGGACAATCTGAAAAAGGTCCGCCTCAACAATGCCGTGCGCGCCGCCCTTGCCGCCGCGCAGGGGTCGATGACCCTGCTCTCCCCGGACCCCTTGCAGCGAATCAAGGCGGCAGCATCGATCTTCAAGTCCAGGGATGTCGCCATGCTGGGTGCCGTCAACGCGGCTCTGGGCAAAGAAACTGACCCCCGCGCCAAAAAGGCCTTCGCCGAAGCCCGCGCCGCCCTGCAACTGACGGCGACGGAGCCGACGCAAAACGACCGGCTTCAGGCCATCGAGGTTCTGAAAATCCGGGGCGACCAGGACGCCATCGGCCTCCTCGCCAATGTCGCCGCGACGGCGCAAGGCCTGGTCAAGAGCGCAGCGGAAGCGGCTGGCACCTCGCTGCAGCAGCGCGCCGCGCTGTGGTCGAATGTGCAGAATGTCTGGTATGGCCTGTCGCTCGGTTCCGTCCTGCTGCTTGCCGCCATCGGCCTTGCCATTACGTTTGGGGTCATGGGCATTATTAACATGGCTCATGGCGAGATGGTGATGATTGGCGCTTACACCACCTATGTCGTGCAGGAATATCTGCGCGCAAAACACCCAGAATGGTTCGATGCCTCACTGTTCATCGCCATACCCCTGGCTTTTCTCGTCACTGGCGCGATTGGCGTTGCCATCGAGCGCAGCGTGATCCGCTTTCTCTACGGTCGCCCGCTCGAAACCCTGCTCGCCACCTTCGGCCTGTCGCTGATTTTGCAGCAGGCGGTGCGCACGATTTTCGGGGCCAACAACAAGGAAGTCGGCGCGCCCGGCTTCATGTCGGGCACGTTCGATTTCGGCCCCATCGCCATCACCTGGGGGCGCATGTGGATTATCGTTTTCGCCCTGATTGTTTTCGCCGCCCTGCAACTCGTGCTGCGCGCCACTTCTTTCGGTCTGAAAATGCGGGCGGTGACGCAGAACCGGCGGATGGCTTCCGCTATGGGCATTGATACCAACCGGATTGACGCCCTCGCCTTCGGCCTTGGCTCGGGCATTGCCGGCATGGTGGGCGTGGCGCTGTCGCAGATTGACAATGTCTCGCCCAACCTTGGCCAGAGCTATATTATTGACAGTTTCATGGTCGTGGTGTTTGGCGGCGTCGGCAATCTCTGGGGCACGCTGGTGGCGGCGCTGACTTTGGGGGTCGCCAATAAATTGTTTGAACCCATGGTCGGGGCCGTGCTCGCCAAAATCGCCATACTCGTCTTCATCATCCTGTTCATCCAGAAGCGCCCGCGCGGCTTGTTTGCGCTCAAGGGCCGGGCGGTGGAGGCATGAAATGGCTGGACCGGACTTCCCTGGCCTTTGTGGCTCTGCTGGCCATCGCCGCCCTTGCCGTGCCCGTGCTGGCGCTGGGCACACCCGCCGCATCGCCCTGGCACATCCCCGCCTATATCGTTGCCCTCACCGGCAAATATCTCTGTTACGCCCTGCTGGCCCTCGCGCTCGATCTGGTCTGGGGTTATTGCGGCATTCTCTCGCTCGGCCATGGCGCCTTTTTTGCGCTTGGCGGCTATGCCATGGGCATGTATCTCATGCGCCAGATCGGCGCGCGCGGCAGCTACGCCAATCCGGACCTGCCCGATTTCATGGTGTTTCTCAACATGAAGGCGCTGCCGGTGACCTGGTGGGGCTTCAACTCCTTCAGCTATGCCATGCTGATGGTCTTGCTGGTGCCGGGCTTGCTGGCGTTCCTGTTCGGCTGGTTCGCCTTCCGCTCGCGCGTTACCGGCGTTTACCTTTCCATCATCACCCAGGCGATGACCTATGCGCTGCTGCTCGCTTTTTTCCGCAATGACATGGGTTTTGGCGGCAATAACGGCCTCACCGATTTTAAGGATATTTTGGGCTATAATGTTCAGGCCGACGCTACCCGCGCCGCCCTGTTTGCCATATCGGCGCTGGCGCTCGGTGTCGGCTTTCTCATCGCCCGCGCCATCACCACCTCCAAATTCGGCAAAGTGATCATCGCCATCCGTGATGCGGAATCGCGCGCCCGGTTCATCGGCTACCGCGTCGCCAATTACAAGGTGGCGATTTTCACCGTTTCGGCGATGATGGCGGGTGTGGCCGGCGCATTGTATGTGCCGCAGGTCGGCATCATCAATCCCGGGGAATTTGCCCCAGCCAATTCAATTGAGGCGGTGATCTGGGTCGCAGTTGGCGGGCGCGGCACGCTGGTGGGCGCGGCGCTGGGCGCGGTGCTGGTCAATTTCGGCAAGACG
>JAYVYA010000212.1:0-2153 GCA_043784745.1 Hyphomicrobiales bacterium | reverse complement strand
GAGATGGTGCGCGAAGCCATGCATTCGGTGTTCCTCTACCACGCGATCACGGCGGGGATGGACATGGGCATCGTCAATGCCGGGCAGCTGGCGGTCTATGAGAAGATTAACCCGGAACTGCGCGAGGCCTGCGAAGATGTGGTGCTGAACCGCCGAAAAGATTCGACCGAACGCCTGCTGGCCCTGGCCGAACGCTTCAAGGGCCAGGGCGGCGAAGTGCGCGAGAAAGACCTCGCCTGGCGCGCCCAGCCGGTCGACAAGCGGCTCGAACATGCGCTGGTCAATGGCATGACCGATTATGTCGAGTTTGACGTGGAGGAGGCCCGTTCCCTCTCGACCCGCCCGCTCGACGTGATTGAAGGACCGCTGATGGCGGGCATGAATGTGGTGGGAGACCTGTTCGGCGCGGGAAAAATGTTCTTGCCGCAAGTCGTCAAATCCGCCCGCGTCATGAAGCAGGCGGTGGCCTATCTCATGCCGTTCATGGAGGAGGAGAAGCGCCGCACCGGGGGCACCGGGCGCTCGTCGGCGGGCAAAATTCTGATGGCGACGGTCAAGGGCGATGTGCATGACATCGGCAAAAACATCGTTGGCGTCGTGCTGGCCTGCAATAATTACGAGGTGATTGATTTGGGCGTGATGGTTTCCGCCGCCAAGATCCTTGAAACGGCGAAGCGCGAGAAGGTTGATGCCATCGGCCTCTCCGGCCTCATTACCCCCTCGCTGGATGAAATGGTGTTCGTCGCCGCCGAAATGGAGCGCGAAGGCTTTGATGTGCCGCTGCTGATTGGCGGGGCCACCACCAGCCGGGTCCATACGGCGGTGAAAATCCACCCCAATTACGCCCGTGGCCAGACGGTCTATGTCACCGATGCTTCGCGTGCCGTCGGCGTGGTGCAAAGCCTGCTCTCCCCGCAAGCCCGCATGCCCTATATCGAGGGCGTCCGGATGGAATACCGCAAGGTGGCCGATGCCCATGCCCGCTCCGAGCATGACAAGACGCGGTTACCGCTCGCCAGGGCCCGCGCCAATGCGATGAAAATCGACTGGGCAGGCTACAACCCGCCGCGCCCGACTTTCCTCGGCACCCGCGTCTTCCGCAGCTATGATGTGGCGGAACTGGTGCCCTATATCGACTGGACGCCGTTTTTCCAGACCTGGGATTTGAAGGGCCGCTACCCCGCCATTCTCGAACATGCCGAACAGGGCCCGGCCGCCCGGCAATTGTGGGAGGATGCGCAGGCCATGCTGGCCCGCGTCATCGCCGAGCGCTGGTTCAACCCCAAAGCCGTCATCGGTTTTTGGCCCGCCAATGCTTCGGGCGATGATATCGCACTGTTCACCGGGGAATCGCGCAGCGAAAAGCTTGCCACCTTCTTTACCCTGCGCCAGCAATTGTCGAAACGCGATGGCCGCCCCAATCTGGCGCTCAGCGATTTTGTCGCCCCGCTGGCCAGCGGCAAGGGCGATTATGCCGGCGGTTTTGTCGTGACAGCAGGCGCGGAGGAGGACAAGATTGCCAAGCGCTTTGCGTTGGCCAATGACGATTACGGCTCTATCATGGTCAAGGCGCTGGCCGACCGCTTTGCCGAGGCCTTTGCCGAGCGGATGCACGAGCGGGTGCGCCGCGAATTCTGGGGCTATGTGCCGGGTGAAGTGCTGACCAACGAGCAGCGCATCGCCGAAGAATACCCCGGCATCCGCCCCGCCCCCGGCTACCCCGCCCAGCCCGACCATACCGAGAAAGCCACCTTGTTTGCCCTGCTGGAGGCGGAGCGGCGGATTGGCGTGAAGCTGACGGAGAGCTTTGCGATGTGGCCGGGATCATCCGTGTCAGGCCTGTATCTGGCCCACCCGGAAGCGCATTATTTTGGCGTGGCCAAGGTGGAGCGGGACCAGGTGGAGGATTATGCGCAAAGGAAGGGTATGGAGGTGCGGGAGATTGAGCGCTGGCTGGGGCCGGTGCTAAACTATGACCCGGCGGGATATGTGAAGGTGGCTTGAGAGGCAGCAGAACGCAGAAATGATTTGTTAGAACATGATGCATTTTCTGCGAATCAGCCGCCACTTCCCTTCTCCCCCTGCGGGAGAAGGTGGCGCGAAGCGCCGGATGAGGGGTATGCGAAGCAGGCTAATTGATTGATCCAAGATCA
>JAYVYA010000211.1:0-5705 GCA_043784745.1 Hyphomicrobiales bacterium | reverse complement strand
TCCCGCCAAAACCACTCACAACGCCTTGCTTGAGGTGCTGTGGAGCGTGATTCCGGTGATGATCCTGATTGTGATAGCAGTGTTTTCGTTCCCGCTGCTGACCAAGCAGATCAAGACGCCTGCCGCCGATATCACCCTGAAGGTGACCGGCCTGCAATGGTATTGGAATTATGAATATCCCAAGGATCAGGGTGGCCCGTTCAATTTTGATTCGAACCTGAAGCCGGAAAAAGACTTCACAGCCGAAGACATCAAGCTGCTTTCGGTGGACAATGTTGCGGTGGTGCCGGTCAACAAGATCGTCCGCCTGCAGATCACCGCCAAGGATGTGATCCATTCCTTCGTCATCCAGTCCTTCGGCATCCGCATGGACGCGGTACCGGGCCGCCTGAACGAGACTTGGTTCAAGGCCGAACAGGAAGGGCTTTATTATGGCCAGTGCTCCAAGCTCTGTGGCAAGGACCATGCCTACATGCCCATCGCCATCCGGGTGGTGAGCGCCGAAAAATATGCGGCCTGGCTGGCTGATTCAAAGAAAAAGTTCGTCATGAACGGACAGAGCCCTATTTCACTGGCTGGCAGCTTTGCCACCGCCGCTGACTAACCATCCGTTTCGAGGACCGAACATGGCCACGCATTCCAGCACCCACGATCATTCGCATGAGGATCATTCGCAGGACGATCACGCCATTCCCACGGGATGGCGGCGCTACATGTATTCGACCAACCACAAGGACATTGGCACGCTCTACCTGATTTTCGCGATCATCGCGGGGTTGATCGGCGGCTTGCTCTCGGTGGCAATGCGGCTGGAACTGGCCAATCCGGGGATTCAGATTTTCACGGGGCTTGCCTCGATGATCAACGGCGCTGCGCCGGGGGATGTCGATGCGGCCAAGAACCTCTACAATGTGTTCATCACCGCCCACGGCCTGATCATGATTTTCTTCATGGTCATGCCCGCGCTGATCGGCGGCTTTGGCAACTGGTTTGTGCCGATCATGATCGGCGCGCCGGACATGGCCTTCCCGCGCATGAACAATATTTCGTTCTGGCTGCTGCCCGCCTCCTTCACCTTGCTGCTGATGTCGATGTTCTTTGAGGGTGCGCCGGGCATGCAGGGTTTTGGTGGCGGCTGGGTGATGTATCCGCCGCTGTCGTCCAACACCGGCCATCCCGGCCCGGCGATGGATTTTGCGATTCTGGCGATCCATCTGGCCGGTGCCTCGTCGATTCTGGGCGCGATCAACTTCATCACCACCATTTTCAACATGCGCGCACCGGGCATGACGCTGCACAAAATGCCGCTGTTTGTCTGGTCCGTGCTGGTCACCGCCTTTTTGCTGGTGCTGTCGCTGCCGGTTTTGGCCGGTGCCATCACCATGCTGTTGACGGACCGGAATTTCGGCACGGCGTTCTTTGAGCCTTCGAAGGGCGGCGACCCGATCCTGTTCCAGCATCTGTTCTGGTTCTTCGGCCATCCGGAAGTCTACATTTTGATTTTGCCCGGCTTTGGCATTGTCAGCCAGATTGTCTCGACTTTTTCGAAAAAGCCGGTGTTTGGCTATCTCGGCATGGCCTATGCCATGGTCGCCATTGGCGTCGTCGGCTTTGTCGTGTGGGCGCATCACATGTATACTGTCGGCCTGTCGCTTAACACGCAGCGCTATTTCGTCTTCGCCACCATGGTGATTGCGGTGCCGACCGGCGTCAAAATCTTCTCGTGGATTGCAACAATGTGGGGTGGATCGATTTCGTTCAAGGCCCCGATGAAATGGGCGATTGGCTTCATCTTCCTGTTCACCATCGGCGGCGTCACCGGCGTCGTGCTGGCCAATGCAGGCGTCGATCGTGCCCTGCATGAAACCTATTATGTGGTGGCGCACTTCCACTACGTGCTCTCGCTTGGGGCCGTGTTCTCGCTGTTTGCCGGGTTCTATTACTGGTTCCCGAAAATGAGTGGCTACATGTACAGCGAGACGCTGGCGACGGTGCATTTCTGGCTGATGTTCGTAGGTGTCAACATCACCTTCTTCCCGCAGCATTTCCTCGGGATTGCCGGCATGCCGCGCCGCTACATCGATTATCCCGATGCTTTCGCCTACTGGAACTGGATTTCCTCATTCGGCATGTATTTCACCGAGGCGGGCGTCCTGGTGTTCCTCTATGTGATTTATGACGCCTTCTCGAAAAAACTGGTGGCGGGCGACAATCCGTGGGGCGTGGGTGCCAGTACGCTGGAGTGGACGCTGCCCTCGCCGCCGCCGCCGTTCCACCAGTTTGAGACCCTGCCGCGCATTGCAGCGGGCAGCGGCCATTAAGGGCGGAGCGATGACCTTTATCACCCGTGATGTGGCGAGCGGTGCTGGTTCAACAGCCAGCCCGTCGGACTATCTGGCGCTGCTCAAGCCGCGCGTCATGTCGCTGGTGATCTTTACCGCGCTGGCCGGCATGCTGATTGCCCCCGGCTATACCCATCCCGTCGTCGCCTTCGCCAGCCTGCTGGCGATTGCGGTGGGAGCCGGAGCGTCGGGCGCGCTCAACATGTGGTACGAAGCCGACATTGATGCGCTGATGACGCGGACCAAAAACCGCCCGATTCCGGCCGGGAAGGTGACGCGGGACGAGGCGCTGGCCTTTGGCCTGATCCTGTCCGCATTTTCGGTGGTGCTGCTGGGCGTTGTGTCCAACTGGGTGGCTGCCGGGCTGCTGGCCTTCACCATCGTTTTCTACGCCGTGTTCTACACCATGTGGCTGAAGCGGGCGACACCGCAGAACATTGTCATCGGCGGGGCTGCGGGCGCTTTTCCGCCCGTGGTGGGCTATGCTGCCGTCACCGGCTCGGTCAGCGCTTCCGCGATCGCACTGTTCCTGATCATCTTCATCTGGACCCCGCCGCATTTCTGGGCTTTGGCATTGCTGAAATCGGACGATTACGCCCGCGCCGGCATTCCGATGATGCCCAACGTCAAGGGGCCGGACCACACGCGGCTGGAAATCCTGCTCTATACCCTCGTGCTGGCCCCTGTTGGCGTGCTGCCATGGTTCATGGGGTTTGGCTCGCTCACTTATGGTGTGCTGTCAATCATTGGCGGCACCCTGATGCTGGCCTGCGCGATGCAGGTCTACCGGCATCGCGAGGGGGATGCGGCTGCCAGGGCTGCGAAAAACCTGTTCGCCTTTTCCATACTCTACCTGACGCTGCTGTTTGCAGAAATCGTGATTGAGCACGGCTTGACGCTCAGCGCCCGTGCGGGCTGGTGAGGCGATGATGGAGCAGAGGCCAGAGAGTGAAATCAATGTCGTGCTGACGCCGCAGCAGGCCAAAAGCCGCAAGGCGCGCAATATCGCCATTGGCCTTGCGGTCGGTTTCATGGTGGTGCTGTTCTATGTCGTCACCATTGCCAAGCTCGGCGGCAATATCCTCAAGCAGGGGATGTGAGCGATGGCGCAAACCCGTTCCCACATTTTTGTTGCCGCTGGCGTCGGTGCCGTAGTCACCGGCATGGTCGGCATGTCCTACGCCGCCGTGCCGCTGTACAAGATGTTCTGCGCCGCCACCGGCTATAATGGCACCACGCAGGTCGCCAAAGTTGCGGCTGCGGCGCAGGGTAACCGGACGCTGAATGTGCGGTTTGATGCCAATGTCGGCCCTGGCCTCGCCTGGACGTTTGAGCCGGAGGTCAATTCTGTGGATGTGCGCACGGGCAAAACCGTCACCGCATTCTACAAAGTCACCAGCCGTTCGCGGGAAATCACCACCGGGATTGCCCGCTATAATGTCGCACCCGATGCGGCGGGGGCGTGGTTCGACAAGATTTCCTGCTTCTGCTTTAGCGAAGTGACGCTGAACCCCGGCGAATCGATGGATCTGCCAGTGGTGTTCTTTCTCGATCCGGGGCTGGAGCAGGACCAGCTGATGCAAAACATCGGGGGCCTGACGCTTTCCTACACGTTTTATCCAGCCTCCCCGGTGCCCGTTGCCAGCAATGCCGGGGCTCTGAAAAAACTGTGATGCCAATTTGCCACCGACGGCGCTGCTGGCTTGACCAACCCTGAAAACCGGGCATAACAGGCCATTCAACTTGCAAGGAAGAAACCCATGGCGGACGGCCATTCCAAACCCAATCACGACTACCATCTGGTGGCCCCCAGCCCGTGGCCGCTGTTTGGCTCGTGCATGGCCTTCATCACCGCCATTGGCGCGATTTTCTGGATGAAGGGCATCCCGGTTGGCGGGGCCAAGTTCGGGGCCTACATTTTCGGTTTCGGCTTTTTGGGCATTCTCTACACCATGTTCGCGTGGTGGAGCGATGTGATCAAGGAAGCGCAATATGAAGGTTTCCACACCCGCGTTGTCCAGCTCAGCCACCGCTACGGCATGATCCTGTTCATCGCCTCCGAGGTGATGTTTTTTGTGGCCTGGTTCTGGGCCTATTTTGATGCCAGCCTGTTTTCTGCCGAGGCGATCCAGTATGACCGCGTGACTTTCACCGGCGGGCATTGGCCACCGGTGGGAACGGAGGTGCTGAACCCCTGGCACCTGCCGCTGCTCAACACGCTGATCCTGCTGACCTCCGGCGCAACCGTTACGTGGGCGCATCACGAACTGCTGGTCAATGACCGGGCCGGGCTGAAGAAGGGCCTGCTCCTCACCGTTGTGCTTGGGGCGATATTCACCTGCGTGCAGGCCTATGAATATGCCCATGCCCCGTTTGGGTTCAAAGATTCGATCTATGGTGCCACTTTCTTCATGGCGACCGGCTTTCACGGGTTTCATGTGCTCATCGGCACGATTTTCCTGGCTGTGTGCTGGTTCCGCGCCAATGCCGGCCAGTTCACGCCGCAACAGCATCTGGGCTTTGAGTTTGCGGCCTGGTACTGGCATTTTGTCGATGTGGTCTGGCTGTTCCTGTTCTCCTGCATCTATGTGTGGGGATCGATGGGGGCGGTGGTCGAAGGCTGACGCCGGGCGGCGGCGTGTCTGTGGAATGCAGAGGCGGTCGCTGACCGCCTTGGTGCCAGCTTCGCAGCCTGCAGGGTTGTCGCGCGCAATTCGCGGTTAGTGACCGCGAGTACAATATGCGGTCGGCGACCGCTTCCAACGGAGCCCCGGCTGCATGAATGTATTGCTGATCGGCTCGGGCGGGCGGGAACATGCGCTGGCGCTGGCGCTGGCCAAAAGCCCGCTGCTCACCCGCCTCATTGCGGCACCGGGCAATCCAGGCATGGCCGCGCTGGCCGAGTGTTTTGCCCTGGATCTGGCCGACCATGCCGCCGTGCTGGCGCTATGTGTCGCCCAAAAGATCGATTTTGTGGTTGTCGGGCCGGAGGGGCCGCTGGTCGCGGGGCTGGTGGATGATCTGGCAGCGGCGGGCATTGCAGCCTTTGGACCAAGCAAGGCCGCTGCGCAGCTGGAAGGCTCCAAAGGATTCACCAAGGACCTTTGCCGCGCCGTCGGCATCCCCACCGCAGACTACCAATGCTTCGACAATCTTGTCGCTGCCCGCACCTGTGTCCAGGCGCAAGGTGCCCCCATCGTCATCAAGGCGGACGGTTTGGCGGCGGGCAAGGGCGTGGTGGTCGCGCAAACCCTCGCAGAAGCCCTGTCAGCTCTCGACATGGTGTTTGCTGCGCCTGGCGGCGCGCGGGTCGTGGTGGAGGCCGTGCTTGGCGGCGAGGAAGCCTCGTTCTTTGCCCTGTGC
>JAYVYA010000210.1:0-5478 GCA_043784745.1 Hyphomicrobiales bacterium | reverse complement strand
TGCGCTCTTTGGCGGCAGTGGATGTTGCCAGATGGGTCAGGCCAGGAGCGGCGGGACGGGCGCACTGGAAGTGCGCGGTCCAAAGGAATGGCGCACTACGCCGGGATGGGTGTGGCGGGCGACAAGGCCGCCGGGGGCGATATCAACCGAATAGATCATGCTGGCATAGAGTTCCGGCGGGTAGTCGATACGCTGCAATTGCAGGCGCTTGATGGCGTCCACGGCGGTGGGTTTGGGGGCGGCTTCTTCCGAAAAGGCGGGCAGGGTACTAACGCCAAGTGCAAAAGCTGCGATGAATAAATGAAGCCGCATCGAAGTCTCCTTCCGGGTGGGCCGTCGGCAAAGCGCCGGGGCTGCAGTATTGGCGATCTCATGGTACATTTCAAATCCCTCTGGACAACATTTCGATGGCGGCAGCCAGAATGTTTGGTCACAGCCCTTGATTGAAAAACGTTAGCAATGCTATCAATTTTGGATGAGCGACATTCAATCCCTGTTGGGGAAAGATCGCGGGCTTAAAACCCGGATTGCCAGGCGTCTCGGCATCACCCATGGGGCGGTATCACAATGGCGGCAAGTACCGGCAGAGCGGGTGCTCGATATTGAACGCGAAACCGGCATTCCGCGCCACCAGCTCCGTCCCGATCTTTATCCGGCACAAGATGTGTTGCCCGCGACTCTCTTCAGACCCATTCACGAGGCCAGAGCCATGCATTCCGTTACCGCAGCTATCGAAGCGATCAAGCAGGGCGAGATCATCATTGTCACCGATGATGACGACCGCGAGAACGAGGGCGACCTGATCATCGCCGCCAGCCATTGCACGCCGGAGAAAATGGCCTTCATCATCCGTCATTGCTGCGGCATCGTCTGTGCGCCGTTGACGGGGCAGGATGCGCGGCGTTTGAACCTCGCCCCGATGGTGGCCGCCAATGATGCGCCGCTGGGCACAGCCTTCACCGTATCGGTTGATACCCGCCACGGCATGACCACCGGCATTTCCGCTGAGCAGCGCACCAATACGGTGCGGGCACTCGCCAATGGCAATATGGGCGCGGCGGATTTCGTGCGGCCGGGCCATGTCTTCCCGCTGATTGCCAAGGACGGCGGGGTGCTGATGCGCTCAGGCCATACCGAGGCTGCGGTGGACCTGTGCCGCCTCGCCGGCCTCCCGCCCGTGGGGGTAATCTGCGAATTGGCCAATGACGATGGCACGGTAATGGCAGGGGCGCAGATTGAGGCTTTTGCCAAAAAGCACGGTCTGAAGCGGATTTCCGTGGCCGATCTCATCGGCTACCGCCAGTCGCGCGAAAAACTGGTGGAACGGGTGGCCAGCTTTCCGGTCCAGACCCCGCATGGTGATGTCACCGGCCATGCCTATGTGACGCCGTTTGACGAGGTGCAGCATTTTGCCTTTGTCACCGGCACGATTGGCGATGGCTGCAACATTCCCGCCCGCCTGCATCGCGCCGATATTGTGGCGGATGTGTTTGGTGGCGGTGAAACCATCCACAAGGTTCTGTCGCAATTTGCCCGCGAGGGCCAGGGCGTGCTGGTTTACCTGCGCGATGGCACGGCGGGCGTGCCGGTGCACCGGACGGGGGCCGAAGGCTCGGACGAGCAGCGCGGGACACTTTGGCGTGAAGTGGGCTTGGGGGCGCAGATTTTGCGGGACCTCGGTGTATCCTCGATCCGCCTGCGCTCCTCGACCCCGCGCAAATATGTGGGGTTGTCGGGGTTCGGCATTGAGATTGTAGCGGAGGAGGGGGTTTAGGACGGATGTCGTTCCTGCTAATAGAGCAGGCCAGCGCGACCCACCGGACACCCCAAAATGGCCCAGACTCCTGCCAAACCTGCCCTGCGCCCGATGCTGCCCGGTGACGCGCCCATGCTCGCCGCGATTTTTCGCGCCAGCATCGAAATTTTGGCGGAAGAGGATTACAGCGAAGAGCAGTTGAGAGCATGGATGGCCGCAGGCGAGGATGTGGCGGCGTTTGGCAAGGCGCTGGCCGCTGACCTGACGCTGGTGGCCACACTGGCTGGCGGGCCCGTGGCGTTTGCCTCGCTGCGCGGCGGGGACAAGTTGCAAATGCTGTATGTCCATCCCTCGCTCGCCCGGCAGGGCCTTGGCAGCCTGCTGGTCGATGCACTGGAAAAGCTGGCGGAGGCGCGGGGGGCCAAAAAGCTTGCAGGCGATATCTCGGACACGGCGCTGCCGCTGTTCCAGAAGCGCGGCTACACGCAACAGCGGCGCAACACGGTGCCGCTCGGCGATGTCTGGCTCGGCACGACGACGATGACCAAAGCGCTAGGCGCAACGGATGCACAGCCATGACCCCGAAAACCCGGCTCTGTTTGTTTGACACCACCCTGCGCGACGGCGCGCAGACGACGGGGGTCGATTTTTCGCTGGCCGACAAACGCAACATCGCCAAAATGCTGGATGACCTCGGGATTGATTATGTCGAGGGCGGCTATCCCGGTGCCAATCCGGTCGATACCGAATTCTTTGCAACAAAGCCCACGAAAAACGCCCGATTTGCCGCCTTTGGCATGACTCGGCGGGCCGGGCGTTCGGCCAGCAATGATCCGGGTGTGGCGGCACTGCTGCAAGCCAATGCGGATGCAATCACATTCGTTGCAAAAGCATGGGATTATCAGGTGCATGTGGCCCTGGGCTGCACGCTGGAAGAAAATGTCGCCGGCATTGCCGATTCCGTCGCCCTCGCCGTGCTGCGCGGGCGCGAGGTGATTGTCGATTGCGAGCATTTTTTTGACGGGTTCAAGGCCAATCCGGCCTATGCGCTGCAATGTGCCGTGCACGCCCATGCCAGCGGCGCGCGCTGGGTGGCATTGTGCGACACCAATGGCGGCACGCTGCCGCATGAAATCGAGGCCATTGTGCGCGAGGTCGCGGCACATATTCCCGGCACGCACCTTGGCATCCACGCCCATGATGATACCGGGCAGGCCGTGGCCAATTCTCTGGCTGCCGTGCGGGCCGGGGCCTGCCAGATTCAGGGCACGCTGAACGGCCTTGGCGAGCGCTGCGGCAATGCCAATCTCACGACGCTGATCCCCAGCCTGCTGCTCAAGCCTGAATATGCAAATGCATATGAGATCGGCGTGTCCCTGGAAAAGTTAAAGGGACTGACCAAGCTGAGCCATACGCTGGACGAATTGCTCAACCGCGCACCCAACCGCCACGCGCCCTATGTCGGGGCCAGCGCGTTTGCCACCAAGGCCGGCATCCACGCCTCCGCCGTGCTGAAAGACCCGCGCACCTACGAGCATGTGCCGCCTGAAACCGTGGGCAACATCCGCCGCATGCTGGTCTCCGACCAGGCGGGAAAATCCAACATTCTCAGCGAGCTGGAGCGGCTGGGCGTGGATATCCGCAAGGATGATCCGCGGGTAGTGCGCCTGCTGGACGAGGTCAAGGAGAAGGAAGCGCTCGGCTATGCTTATGAGGGAGCCGACGCCTCCTTCCTGTTGCTGGCCCGGCGCATCATGGGACAGGTGCCCAAATTTTTCGAGGTCGAGCGTTACCGGGTCAATGTCGAACGCCGCCACAATGCCATCGGTGACCTGATATCAGTGGCCGATGCCATTGTCGAAATCACGGTGGATGGCGAAGAGCTGATTTCTGCCGCCAAGGGCAATGGCCCGGTCAATGCGCTCGATCTGGCGTTGCGCAAGGATCTGGGCAAATACCAGCGCTATATCGAGGGAGTCAAGCTGCTGGACTATCGCGTCCGCGTGTTTCAGGGCGGCACGGATGCGGTAACGCGCGTGCTGATCGAGTTTGGCGACGAGGCCGGGGAACGCTGGTCCACCGTCGGCGTCTCCGCCAACATCATCGACGCCTCGTTTCAGGCGCTGGTGGAATCGATTGTTTACAAGCTGATGGTGTCGGGGGCGGTGTGAGCGGGGATTAAATGGAAGGAATCCCCTTCTTGCCGCAAGCTTTATAGTGGTCACCGGCAATAGTTGGCAATCAGACGATTTACTTCGCTCGCCAATTCCACGGATTAAGAATCGTCCCCCCGGCATAGTCAAAATCTGCGACATTGCGGGTTACGATGGTCATGCCATGCAGCAATGCAGTTGCTGCGATCAGACTGTCCCGAAATGGGCGGGTTTTGGGCACGTGCAAAGTAGCGGAGCGCCGCGCAGTTGCGATGTCAACGGGCAATATCCGCCCGGTAAATTCCGGCATGACTTTTTGATCCAGCCATGCGCGCAGAACGGCACCAGCTGCTTTGTCGCGCTGTTCCATCAGCATCACACCGATTTCGAGTTCCTGAACAGTAATAACGGAGAGGTATAATTGCGTTGAACCAACGCTTTCCGCCCATGAAGCTACGGCGAGGTCTGCTTTGCCAGCGCGAATTTTACGCAATTCCGACACAACATTTGTGTCAAGCAGATACATCAGGAAAAATCCGCGGCACGAGCAAGGTCATGCATCGGGAGGAGGGGAAGCTCAATATCTTCCGCCCCGGGTAATGAAAGTGCATCGGCAATGCTGCTGCGGCTGCCCGCGAGTTTCCTGTATTCGTCAATGTTTAGAAGCACATGTGACGGAGTTCCTCGGTCGGTGATAAACACCGGCCCCTCTAGCGCCACTTTTTTGGCATGGCTGGCATGCTGATCGAATTGGCGGCTGGACATGGTAGTGACGGGCATGGAAACCTCCGAACCATTTGAAGGCATTTAACAATAAATTTGCAGATAGACAACGTCAGCAGTCCGCCCCGCCGCCTATTCCTCAAACCGTTCCGCCCCGCCAACTGCCTTCACCGGCGCAATGGCCGCATCCGGCATTCTCGCCGCTGCCCCGGCATCGCGGAATTTGTTGACGATGGGATAGCGCCGGTCGCGGCCAAAATTCTTGGCTGTCACCTTCACCCCTGGTGCCGACTGCCGCCGCTTGTATTCGGCCAGATACAACAGCCGCTCCACCTTCCTCACCACCTCCAGCGGATGCCCGCGCAGAACAATGTCGGAGACGCGCATTTCGTCTTCCACAAGGCATTTCAGGATATCATCGAGCACCTCATATTCGGGCAGCGAGTCCTGATCCTTCTGGTTCTCGCGCAATTCGGCGGTCGGCGGCTTTGTGAGGATGTTTTCGGGAATGACAATGCCTGATGGACCCAGCGCGCCCGCCGGTTTCCAGCGGTTGCGCAGGTGGCACAGCCGAAAAACCTGCATTTTATAGAGGTCCTTGACCGGGTTGAAGCCACCGTTCATGTCGCCATAGAGCGTGCAATAGCCCACCGACATTTCCGACTTGTTGCCGGTGGTGACGACCATGGAGCCGAACTTGTTGGAGACCGACATGAGCAGCGTGCCGCGCACGCGGCTTTGCAGGTTTTCTTCGGTGACATCGCGTGCAGACTCCTTGAACAGGGGGGTCAGCACGCCTTCCAGCGCCTCGACACCGGGGCCGATCGGCACGATGTCATAGCGCAG
>JAYVYA010000209.1:0-4484 GCA_043784745.1 Hyphomicrobiales bacterium | reverse complement strand
GCCATGGCCGCAAACCACATCATCGGCAAAGATTTCCAGCTCGGGCTTGTTATTCATCACTCCGGTTTCAGCCAGCAGGACGGCCTTGCTCATCATCTTGCCATCGGTTTTTTGGGCACCGGGCTTGACGATGATTTTGCCCTGGAACACGCCAATGGCTTCATCGTCAATAATATGGCGGAAGGTCTCGCGGCTGGTGCAATGGGCGGCGGCATGCTCGACCTGGAGGGTCGTGTCGGCATGCCCGGCACCGCGCAACAGCCCGACGCCATTGAGCGAGGCCTGCGCATGTTCGCCCGCAAACTTCAGGAACATCTGGCGCCGGGTGAGTGTGCCCCCCGTCAGCAGGGCGTGCGAGTCGAAGCTGGTTCTGGCGCACAGCCGCACCTGCTGCGACAGAAACGCCTGGCCCCCCCCGCCATCAAACACGCAGGAATGGGCCAGTCTGGCCCCCGCATCCAGCACCATCACCGCAGCGGAATGTACCTGCCCGGCCTCGCCCTGCGTTGCATGGGTTTCCAGCAAGGTCAGCGATGCGCCGGATTCCAGGTGCACAAAATCCTGCGAAAAAACCGCCTTCGCCGCCCCAAGGGTATGCAGACGCAGCACCTCAATGGGCTTTTCAACCGTAACCTCCCGGGCAATTCTCAGGAAAAGCCCGTGCGGCCCAAAGGCGTTGACAAGGTCGAGCAGGGGATCATCGGGAAAACCGGCCAGATGCGTGCCGGCACTGGCCCCGGCCAGCACACCGTCCGGCATTGGCGAGGACAGTTCGGCGACAAAATACCCGTCCAGCACCACGATGCGGCAAGCATGGTTGGGCACGCCCAGCCGCAAATGGGCGGCGCGAATGGCCGCATGGTCCGGCTTGTCCGCCACCGGCAAGGCCGTCCGCAGCTGCGCCCGGACATCCGTAAAATGATACGCCTCGACCCGTTTGTGCGGGAGGCCCTGCGCCTCAAACCGGGCAAAGGCCGCCTTGCGGTCCACAGCTACCTCGCCCAGCGCGGCGAATTGCGCGGCGAGCCCGGTTTCGGCCTGGGTTTTCAGCCGGGTTGGTTCAACACCCATCACGCCGCCTCGCTGATATAGTCGCGGTAGCCGTTTTTCTCCAATTCCAGCGCCAGTTCGGCTCCGCCGGTCTTCACAATCCTGCCTGCGGACATGATGTGGACGGTGTCGGGAACAATATGGTCGAGCAGGCGCTGGTAATGGGTGATGACGAGGAAACCGCGCTCCGGCCCGCGCATGGCATTGACGCCCTCCGCCACAATGCGCAGCGCATCAATGTCCAGCCCGGAATCGGTTTCATCCATGATCGCGAATTTCGGGTCGAGCAGCGCCATTTGAAGGATTTCCATCCGCTTCTTCTCGCCGCCGGAAAAGCCGACATTGAGCGGGCGTTTCAGCATGTCGGGATCAATTTTCAGGTCTTTGGCGGCGGCACGGACCTTCTTGATAAAATCGGGCGTGGTCAGCTCCTTCTCGCCGCGATGCTTGCGCTGGGCGTTGATCGCCGCTTTCAGGAAGGTCATGGTCGCCACACCGGGAATTTCCAGCGGATACTGGAAGGCGAGGAACAGGCCCTTGGCCGCCCGCTCATCGGGCGACATTTCCAGAATATTCTCGCCGTTCAGCAGCACTTCGCCTTCAGTGACTTCATAGTCAGAGCGACCGGCAATGACGTAGGAAAGCGTCGATTTCCCCGACCCGTTCGGCCCCATGATAGCCGCAACTTCCCCGGCCTTGACGCTGAGAGTGAGGCCCTTGAGGATTGGCTTGTCGCCGATGGAGACGTGGAGGTTTTTGATGGAGAGCATGTTTATCTATCTCGGTAATGTCGTTGGCTTCACGAAAGCGATTGCAAGTAAGGCGAGTTTGCCCAGCGCGGATATTCGTTCTGGCAGTTCAGCCAAGTCAGGAATGGCGAGAAAGCCTGTTTGGCTGGGATAGCGATAACGGGTTGAGGCGACCGACAGGTCATCAAATTCCAGAAACCTGCTGCGCAGCGAATGGCTAACGGACAGGAGTTCCACAAGTTTTGCGATGCTGAGGGTGGGTCCGGCGGGTATACCTTCGCGTTCCAGCACGGCCCGCAAAAGTTTTTCTGCCGATTGCTGAACGAAATAAACAGCTTGCCTCGACAGGCCATCTGCCAAAAGGTTTTTTGCCGCTTTCGCTTCCTCTCCCGCAAGCTGAAGAAAGCCATTGATCCGCTGCTCGCGCAGTATTTCGGGGGTAAGCTTGGTCATGAATGATATACTTCCCGGCCCTCGCCAACGATGCGAGCTACTAGGGATGTGTTCAACTGCTGTCCAACTTCAAAATGTTCCCAGTCGCAGGGCACCACGTCACAACCCACAAAAGTGCCACTTGTTGGCTGAAAAACAAGATCGTAATCATCATTGCCCCAAGCGCTGCCCGGCTTGGCGACCACCATGAAATCGAAATTGCTGTCGGGTCGATGGTCTCCGCGCGCGCGGCTGCCGAACAGCCAGATCGCCAGCGGGTCAAGCGAGTCCGCAAGCCGCCGCACGAGGCAATGGAGTGCCTCGTCTTCGTTGGCAAAAATGCCGATGTTGGGGCGCGTGGGGCTGGATTGCCGCGCTACGCTCGCGAAGGCGGATTGGGTCATGCCAGCACCGCCCGTGCGCCTTGCGAAATCAGGGCATCGCGGCTCTCGCCGCGTTCGGAAGCCCGGCGATCAAGCATTTCCAGCAGGTGTTCATCAATGGCGATGTCGACATGCACGGATTTGCCGGGCAATTCGATCTCGACCACCGCTGCCAGCGCATCATCCGAAAAATCCTCGCGCAAAAGCGGGTCAAGCCTGATTTCATCTAGCGCCCGGATCCGGGGCATTGCCTCGCCGGTTTCTGCCATGCTTTCAAGATGAAACGCCAGCGCCTCGCGCCCGCGCCGCAACGCCTCGTTGATCGTCGCGCCACCGGAAATGCAGCCGCCAAAATCAGGGAAAGAAATCCCGTAGGTTCCAGCCGTGCCATGAATCAGTGCCACAATTGCAGCCATTGAAGGTCTCCTGCTTCTCGGATTCTATATTACCACACCCAGCCCGCAGTCCGGTAGATTGACCTCAGCGTGCCCATCGGCAATTCGCGCACACCCATATCCACAGTAACTGTCCTGAAGCCAGGCTTGTTGAAATTCCGGTGATCGCCTTTGCCTGCGCGCTGGATCCAGCCACCAGAAAGCAGTCGCTTGACGACTTCATTCGGCGATTGCGGGCCATGGCGCGGGTTCATCTGAACATTCCAAAGGACAGAAAGAATCTGACGAGAAACGCCCCATCACCCCACACTCCCCTCCAAACTGATCGCAATCAGCTTCTGTGCCTCCACCGCAAATTCCATCGGCAGTTGCTGCAGCACATCGCGGACAAAGCCGTTGACGATCAGCGCGGTTGCCGTCTCCGCATCCAGCCCGCGCTGCTGGCAATAGAACATCTGGTCCTCGGAGATTTTTGAGGTCGTCGCCTCGTGCTCGAACTGGACAGAATTATTCCTGGCTTCCATGTAGGGAACGGTATGTGCCCCGCAATGCTCGCCAATCAGCAAAGAATCGCAATTGGTGAAATTTCGTGCACCTGTCGCCTTGCGGTGTGCCGACACCAGCCCGCGATAGGTGTTTTGCGAATGGCCGGCCGAAATGCCCTTGGAGATGATCCGGCTGGTGGTGTTTTTGCCAAGATGAATCATCTTGGTGCCGGAATCGACCTGCTGGCGGCCATTGGAAATGGCGATGGAATAGAACTCTCCGCGCGATCCGTCGCCGCGCAGAATGCAGGACGGGTATTTCCAGGTGATCGCTGACCCGGTCTCCACCTGCGTCCACGAAATCTTGGCCCGGTCACCCCGGCAATCGCCGCGCTTGGTGACGAAATTGTAGATGCCGCCTTTGCCATTGGCATCGCCGGGATACCAGTTCTGCACGGTGGAATATTTGATTTCCGCATCTTCCAGCGCAATCAATTCCACCACGGCGGCATGCAGCTGGTTCTCGTCGCGCTTGGGGGCGGTACAGCCTTCCAGATAGCTGACGTAGGAGCCTTTGTCGGCAATGATCAGCGTGCGCTCAAACTGGCCGGTATTCTGCTCGTTGATGCGAAAATAGGTGGATAGCTCCATCGGGCAGCGCACGCCCGGCGGAATGTAGACGAACGAGCCATCGGAAAACACCGCCGAATTGAGCGTGGCGAAATAATTGTCCGTGACCGGCACGACCGATCCCAGATATTTCTTCACGAGATCGGGATGCGAATGCACCGCTTCCGAAATCGGGCAAAAAATCACGCCCGCCTTCAAAAGCTCCGCCTTGAAGGTGGTGACCACAGAAACCGAATCGATGATCGCATCCACCGCCACGCGGCGCTCCTGCACGCCGGCCAGAATCTCCTGTTCCAGCAGCGGAATGCCCAGCTTGGAATCCTGCATTGACTCCCTGCACGGCTGCCCGCTGGAAGTGGA
>JAYVYA010000208.1:0-3188 GCA_043784745.1 Hyphomicrobiales bacterium | reverse complement strand
GGTCAATCCCGCCATGCTGCATCAGGTGGCCGCCGGCATTGTCGACAATCAGCGTGTGCGGCACGCCGTGGTTGGCCAGCTCCCACGCGGTGAGGGAAGCGCCCTGGTTGCGCGGGCGGGTCTCGTCCACATAGATATGCACATCGACGCCGGCATCATGCGCCTTGTAAATGGGGGCGGTGGCGGTGCCCCAGTCCACCGTCGCCAGCCAGCCGGCGTTGCAATGGGTGAGGATGTTGATCGGCTTGTCCCCCTTGCGCGCCGCCAGCTCGCGGATGATCTTTAAACCATGCTCTCCAATCGCTGCATTCAGCGCCACATCCTCCTCTGCAATCGCGTCGGCGCGGAGCCAGGCGGCGGCGGCGCGTTGTACAGCTGGCAGGGGCTGCAACGTCCGGCGCATTTCGCCCAGCGCCCACAGCAGGTTGATCGCGGTGGGCCGCGTCGCCGCCAGCAGGGCGCAGGCGATGTCCAGTCCCGCATCGGACGCATCCGCCCGCATTGCCAGCGCGACGCCATAGGCGGCAGTGGCCCCGATCAGCGGTGCGCCGCGCACATGCATGTCCTTGATGGCGCGGGCAGCATCGGCCACATTGGCCAGCCTCATCGTCTCAAACCGGTGCGGGAGACGGGTCTGGTCAATGATATGCAGTTGTGCGCCATCCGCATCGCGCCAGATGGTGCGGAAAGGCTTGCCGTTGATGCGCATTGGCTCTCCGTATAATTTTCTGGGCCCCGGCGAACCGGGGCGCGGCCCCGCCCGTATCACGCGTAGCAAACAGCATCACCCTCCCGCAATCCATGTCGCGGAAAACACTGCCCAGGAGCCCTGCATGACCCGTCCCGTTCTGGCCTATGTCGCCACGCTCGTCGTATTTGTCGGGGTCGATATGGTCTGGCTGACAATTTTGGCCCGTGATTTTTACCGCGACCAGATGGGCAATCTGCTGGCCGCCAAGCCGCTGCTTCTGCCCGCGCTGGCGTTCTACCTGCTGTTTGCCCTCGGCCTGGTCATTTTCGGCGTCAGCCCGGCGCTGCGCGAGGCATCGTGGCGAAGTGCCCTGATCCAGAGCGCGCTGTTCGGCTTTTTCGCCTATGCCACTTACGATCTCACCAATCTGGCGGTGGTGCGGGACTGGCCTTTGGCGCTGACCTTTGTCGATCTGGCCTGGGGCACTGTGCTGGCCGGAATTAGCGGCCTGGCCGGTTATCTGGCCGTTTCCGCCTGGGCATGATGGTCGAGCCGGGACTGGGCGGCGGCCAGCGCTTGCACCGCCCGCTCGCGCGCGGCCCCAAACTGGGTCAGGGCATGGCCATCCCAGTCCACGATCAGCACCGGGAAGGCCGGTCTGCGGGTGCCCGGCATGTCGTAGGTGGCGCGGATCGCCTCCAGCACGTCCAAAAGGTTGACGGGCAGGTAGACCTCGTGGTCCTCGTCAAAAACCGCCTCTGCCCCCAGCCGCTCAATCGCTGAAATATGCACCATTTCGCCCGCTGGCGTGGCATGGCGGTCGTAATTGACGGCAATCTGGCCTTTCCACTGCTCGGCTGGGGGTTCGATATTGTTGATTGCCCGCAGGCCGAAATTGAAGAATGTCCACCAGATTGTCCGCGCCTCGTGCTGCTCGGCCAGCCGCCACTTCGAATCCACATTTTTCCAGCCCTTTTTCAGGTCCACCGGAAATTCCGGGCACAGGTAATTCAGCCGTTTCAGCATCCAGTCCAGCGCCAGATCATCCAGCGCATGGACAGGCCGGTTTTTCTCCACATGCCGGGAGCCGCCAATATCGGTGTGGCAGCCGGCAAACCACACCTGCTCCACCGTTCCCAGATAATGCTTGAACGGCATTTTGCGCCAGGGCGTCGCCTGAAACGGGGTGCGATGCTCGTCAATCGCCAGCGCCTGCAAATTGTGCCGCACCAGCGCATTCAGTTCCACATTGTGGAACCCGTAGCGTTCGCGGTTGACCCACCAGAATTCGGGCAGGGGAATGCCCAGCGCACCGACGGTGTCAAATACCCCGAGCACCTCAATCTTCAGTGCATCGCGCCGGTGGACATAGGGCGTCAGGCCGCTCCAGATGGCGGGCAGACGGTCGGCCGGTGCCGTGCGGTAGAAATTCCAGGCGGTCTGTTCCAGCTCAGGCGTGCAGCTCTCGCGTGTCAGCAATCCGGCAGCGTGGATATATCCGGCCAGCGTGCGCGCCGTATAGGCCCCGCGCGAAAAGCCGAAAATGTAGATTTTTGAATCCTCGCCGGGCTGCCCGGCATCCTGCTGGTAGTGAAACGACAGGAATTTGTAGGCGCGGCGGATATTGTCCTCCAGTCCCTCGCCGAAGGCCCCGCCGCCCACCACGTCAAACTTGGCACCAGTGCCCACACCACGCTCATAGAAGACGAGATGCTCGCAACCATCGCCGTTGAAACCGCGGCCGCTGGCCAGTTTGTCCGCCGTCGGGGCCGGGCTTTCCGGCGGATCATCGAGGCTGAGGTTGATGATGTTGCGCATACGGACGATATTGCTGTCCCGCTCACCAAAATCGGCATCGTTCCATGAACCGTCGAGCAAAAGGATGAGTTTTTTCATGCCCGATCCCCCGGTGAAAGACGCATCATAAGCGTCGCGGCGGCAATGGCGAGCAAAATCCCCGCTTCGCCCCGGATCGGAAATTTACAAAAATGGTACAGCCACCCCGGCTTGAACGGGGGACCTCTAGATCCACAATCTAGCGCTCTAACCAACTGAGCTATGGCTGCACAAACCGGGCACACCCGGAATTTGCGCGGAAACTAGGGGCAATGCGCGAGGAATGCAAGGCCCCACTCAAAAAAATGCCCCGCTCAAAAAAAAACAGGGTGTGCGCCCGTTGATGGCCGCACACCCAAAATTGTCATGGCCGAAACCGACCGGCCCAGCCCTTAGCGGGCGGTGTTGACGGCCTTGGCCAAGCCGGCCTTCAGCGGCTCGACGGCGTCAATAGCCGCTTTCTGCGCCAGGGCCACGAGTTCCTTGTTCTGGGCGGTCAGGTTTTCGTATTGCTTGCGGGCGACATCGCTCTGCAGGGTGACGGCTTCCGCCATGGTCTTGATGCCAGACAGGGCCTTGACGAAATCAAACATCACTTCGCTGTTAATGCGCAGCGCTTCAAATGCCTTGGCATTGAGGGCGGTAAAGCCTTTTGTCGCGG
>JAYVYA010000207.1:0-2935 GCA_043784745.1 Hyphomicrobiales bacterium | reverse complement strand
GCGATTCTGGACCTGAACAAGAACAACATCACTGTGCTGGAAGAGCAGCTGCGCCAGACCAATGACCGCTTCAAGGTTGGCGAAGTTACCCGCACTGATGTTGCCCAGTCGCAGGCCAATCTCGCCAAGGCGCAGACCGATTTTTTTACCGCGCGCTCGAACCTGCAAACCAGCATCGCTAATTTCCGCCAGGTGATCGGGATGGATCCCAGGAAACTGGACCCGGCCAAGCCGCTGGACCGGCTGATTCCCAAATCCCTCAACCAGGCGATCAACATTTCCCAAGTGGAGCATCCCGCCATTCAGGCGCTGCTGCATGGTGTGGATGCAGCGCAGGTGCAGGTCAAGCTGGTCGAGGGCGAGCTGTATCCGACGGTGGGCCTCACCGGCACATTTGCCCACCGCTGGGACCAGACGCCGCAGACCCCCGGCGGCCAGTCACTGACTGCCAGCATCGTTGGCCAGATCAGCATTCCGATCTACGAGGGCGGCGAGGTCTATGCCCGCACAAGGCAGGCCAAGGAAACACTGGGCCAGCAGCGCCTGCAGACTGATTTGCAGCGCGACAAGGTGCGTGCCTCCGTCGTCTCGTCGTGGGGGCTGGTGGAAAATGCCAAGGCCACGATCCAGTCGACCCAGGTTGCGGTGCGTGCGGCCGAAGTGGCGCTGAACGGCGTGCGCGAGGAGGCCAAGGTCGGCCAGCGCACGACGCTGGATGTGCTCAACGCCCAGCAATTGCTGGTCAATGCCCGGGTGGCGCTGGTGACGGCACAGCGGGACCGGGTGGTTAATTCCTACCTCCTCGTCTCCGCCATGGGCCGCCTGTCGGCGTCCAATCTGGGCTTGCAGGTGGCGCGCTATGACCCGCAGGTGCATTTCGATCAGGTCAAGGACAAATGGTTCGGCCTGCGCACGCCCGACGGGCGCTGAACACCTTTCAAATTCAGGAACTGTCCACATCTGGCTGGTGGCTTGCGCTTGCCGCCGCCCCGGCGCGCGGTCTAGGCTAAACGCAACGGGGCAGGGCGAATCATTCGCCTGCTTGTGCCGGTGCGGGCCCCAGCCCGATTTTCAAGGTGGACCAGCCCATGAATGCAGCCGCAGCTCCCTCCTTCCAGCCGCGCGACCCCGCCGCTGACGGGCGCATGGACGAGGCCAAATTGCCCGAGCAGCGCGCCAATGAACCGTCGATGGAAGAGATTCTGGCCTCGATCCGCAAGATCATTTCCGACGATTCGGCCCTGCCGAGGGCACGCAAGCTGGCACCTGTTGTGGGGGCTGTGCCCCCCGCACCGCTGCCCGCCGGGCCGGTTGCCGAACAAGTTTTTGTGGCCCCAGCCCCGGTTGTGATGGCGGCACCGCCCCCCCATGAGGTTCAGGTGCACCCGGCCATTCCGGAGCCGGAAGTTGCGGCGCACCCCCAATCCGCCGAAATTCCCGGACCGGCTGCGGAAATGCCGCATGAGCTTGCAGCACCCCAACCTGGCGAAGAGGAAGAAGAGGACGAGATGGACCTAGCCGGGCAACCTTTGATGGAATCCGACTATGCCTTCCTGTCAACGCCCGCCCCGGCCCCGCCGCTCCACATTGCGGTCGAGCTGGCCCCTCCGGCGATGCCCGACCTGCCGCAGTTTGCTCCCCTCCCGCAAGCTGCGCCGCAGGTGCTGACCTCCCCCGGCACAGATGCTGCCGTCTCCGCCTCGTTCCAGTCGCTGGCGCAGACCGTAATGCTGAACAATACCGCGATGATCGAGAGCATGACCCGCGAAATGCTGCGCCCGATGCTGAAGACCTGGCTGGATGACAATCTGCCGGTGATGGTGGAGCGGCTGGTGCGGGCGGAGATTGAAAGGGTGGCGCGGGGCGGGCGGTAGGGCATGTATCTGATTTGTTCGATATTGGCTTTACCTGTTTTAGCAATGAGGGTATCAGTGGTATAATTTTGCAGGAATAACGCTGATGTCCGCACAAGCTGCTTTTTCAATGGAAGTGCCTCGTCCTTCCGTCCCGATTGGGCAATTCAAACGATTTGGGCCATTTGGCCCTAAATATGAAGTTGGCGAGCCAATCAAACTGCTCAATAATGGAGATTGGGCAGTTAATGTCACTTTGGTGGAAACGGGCGAGGTGGTTGAATACAGCCTTGCAGAACTGCTTGATGATCCGAAAGCTGACTAATGTTCGCCATTGCTTTCGATCTTGATTGCGCAGTGACGCGGGCAACGCATCCCAAGAGCCTTACCCAAGCCTATTCCGACATTGCTGCCACCTTGTCGCCGTTTGGGTTTCGTTGGAAACAAGGCAGCCTGTATCTTGCGGAAGATGAAAGCTTGGCCAATTTAGCCGATGCGATGCAAGCATTGAAGGCGATGAAATGGTTTCCAGCTTCGGTTCGCGACATCCGGGCGTTCCGTGTTGAAAACTGGTCTGACTTCACGGCCTCGATAAAAAAGCGCTGACCGCCGCACCCCGCCACAATTGACAAGGCCGCCGCCACCGTTGACAAGGCTGCCCCCACCGGGCTTTTAGCGGGCAAAACCTGTCAGTGAAGTGAAATCTGCAATCATGGAAAAAACATTCGACCCCGCCGCCGTTGAGGCGCGCATTGCGGTTGCATGGGAGGCCGCTGGCGCTTTCAAGGCCGGCCGGCCGGAGCGGGCTGGGGCGCAGCCCTATACCATCGTCATCCCGCCGCCCAATGTCACCGGCAATCTGCATATGGGGCACGCGCTCAACAATACATTGCAGGACATTTTGTGCCGGTTTGAGCGGATGCGCGGCAAGGACGTGCTGTGGCAGCCGGGCACCGACCATGCCGGCATTGCCACGCAAATGGTCGAGAACGCGACCTCCACGAACGACATCGAAGTCTGCGCGTCCACGACGCGCGTGGCCGTCTCGCGTGGCCCTCCCGTCGCGTAAAACAGACCGCCGA
>JAYVYA010000206.1:0-9451 GCA_043784745.1 Hyphomicrobiales bacterium | reverse complement strand
AAATTGCCGATGCCTGCGTGCACGGCATCGGCCTGCTGGCGGGCCTTGCCGGGGCCATCGTGCTGCTTGGCCTGTCGCACGACAATCCGCAGCGCTTGGCCGCCACCACCGTCTATGCGGGCGGTCTGCTGGCGATGCTGGCGGCTTCGGCGGCCTATAATGTGGGCTACCACACAAGGTTTCGCACCCTTTTCCGCCGCTTCGACCATTCAGCGATTTTTTTGATGATCGGCGGCACCTACACGCCGTTCACCACGGGCTACTTTGGCGGGGCCACCGCTGTCCTCGTCACCGGGTTGATCTGGAGCCTCAGCCTCGGCGGCATCGCCATGAAGCTGGCGCGCCCGCTGCTGTTCGAGCGCTTCAGCGTGGCGCTCTATCTGGCGCTGGGCTGGATTGCGCTGCTGGTGATCGGCCCGCTGCTTCTGGCGATGTCGGGGCTCACCGCTGCCGCAATTGTGGCGGGCGGCGTGCTCTACACCGGCGGCATCACCTTCCATTTGTGGGAAAATCTGCCGTTTCAAAATGCCATCTGGCATGTGTTTGTGCTGGGTGCGGCGGGTTGCCATTATCTGGCTGTGCTGAACGGGGTGGTGCTGGCGACAGTTTGAGGGGGATGCAGACCGGCTCACGCTACTCCGCCTCCGACCCCGGTGCCAGCCGCACCCTGAGACCGTCAAATTCCGCCCGCATCAAAATCTGGCAGGACAGGCGCGAGTTGTTTTCGACCAGCGGGGCTTCGTCGAGCTTGTCCATTTCCTCATTGGTCGGCGGCACCAGAAGCTTGGCCCAGGCCAGATCAACATAAATGTGGCAGGAGGCGCAGGCGCAGGCCCCCGCCGCATTCGGCCTTGATGCCAAGGCCCCAGTCGCGGATGATTTCCATCACCCGCCAGCCTTCCAGCGCCTCAACCTGGTGCTCGATGCCTTCATGATCGACTATATTGAGAAACATGCCGCACCATTCTCGTCCTGCGGGCGGCGGCGGGCCCAGGGCCGCGTTCCCGCCGGAATTTCCGGGCCAAAGCCTGGCTGGTAGAAATTGGTGATATCGGGCCTTTTGCCCGCTTCCAGCGCCCGTATGGTGGGCGCATGGACAATCTCGAACGCATCAATGCCGCAGCGCTGCATCAATTGCATCTGGTCAAACAGCACATCGCCCGTTGCGCGGATTTCGCCTTTGAAGCCGTGCACAACGCGGATCAGATGCGCGGTGGAGAAAGCGCGCCCGTCCGAGAATTTCGGGAAATTCAGTACAATCAGCTCAAACCGGTGCAAGTCCGGCAAAATTTCCGCCAGACTGGTGCCCGGTTCCAGCCGCAGCCCCAGCGGCTGCGACAATTGCCGGACAGAATCGCGCAAGGCAGACCATTGTTTCCGGTCCAGCAGCACACGCCCCTTGAGGAAGATGTTTTCACCGGGCGGGAGTACTTTCCACTGATTTTCCAAAAAGCTGTCGTTTTTGAAATAAGCCATGTTCAGATGTCCGATCCGGCATTGAGTGCGCCGATGTGGATGCCGCATTCGACCTTGCCGCGTCCGCGCCAGCGCCCGGCGCGCGCATCCTCCCCCGGCCGCACCGGCGAGGTGCAGGGCATGCAGCCAATCGAGAGATAGTTTTTTGCCACCAGCGAATGCTTGGGCAATTGATGCTGCTCTATATATTCCAGCACTTTTGTCGCGCTCCACCCGGCCAGCGGGTTGACCTTGACACGCTCGCCTTCCGCTTCGAAGAAGGGCAGGGCGGCGCGGGTATTGCTCTGGAATTGCTTGCGCCCGGTAATCCACGCCTCAAATTCATCCAGGGGCCCGCCCAGCGGTGCCACCTTGCGGATGTCGCAGCAGCGGTCGGGGTCGCTGGCCCAAAGGAAATTCTCCGGGTCTTCCGCCGCCAGCATCGCCTTGTCCGGTGCATGGGTGCGCACGCTGGTAAGGCCGAGATGCTGAATCAGGCCATCGCGGTAATCCAGCGTTTCGGGAAACAGCTGTTTGGTATCGACGAAGATCACCGGAATGGCTTTGTCGATAGTGGAGACCATGTGCAGCAGCACGGCGGAATCTGCGCCAAAGCTGGAAACCAGCGCAATGCGGCCCTTGTAAAGGTCTTCAATGGCGAGTCGCAGCAGCGCGCGCGCATCTATGCCGGAGAATTTGGCGGCCACGCGGGAGGCGGCAATCTGGTCGCCAAACAGGGCTATGCTATGCAGGCTCATACAGCGCCTCCTTGAACGGGGCCATGCCGACGCGGCGGAAGGCGGTGAGGAAATCCTCATCCTCACCCTTGCGCAGGGCCAGATAGGTCTCGACCACGGTTTCCACGGCATCGACAATCCTGTCGCCGGAAAAGCCCGGTCCGGTGCTCCCGCCAATCGAGCAGGTCTCGTCCGCCGTGCCGCCAAGCGTCAACTGGTAGGTTTCCTCGCCCTTGCGTTCCAGCCCCAATATGCCGATATGCCCGACATGGTGGTGACCGCAGGCGTTAATGCAGCCGGAGATTTTAATCTTCAGCAGCCCGATTTCCTGCGCTCTCGGCCCGTCGCCGAACCGTTCGGAAATTTTCTGGGCAATCGGAATGGAGCGGGCCGTGGCCAGCGCGCAATAGTCGAGACCGGGGCAGGCGATGATGTCCGTCACCAGCCCGGCATTGGCGGTGGCGAGTTTTTGCGCCCGCAATGCATCATAAAGCGCAGGCAAATCATCCAGTGCCACCGTCGGGAGCACCAGATTCTGCTCGTGCGAGACGCGGATTTCGCCGTGTGAATATTGGTCGGCCATATCGGCCACCGCATCCATCTGCTCCGCGCTGGCATCGCCGGGAATGCCGCCGATCGGCTTCAGCGAGATGGTGACGACCCGGTAGCCGCCAAGCTTGTGTTCGCTGACATTGGCGGCGAGGAAAGCCGCAAAACCCTTGTCGGTCGCCGCCCGCCCCCGGACAATCTGCGACTGCGGCGAACGCGCAGCTACGGCGGGCGGGGCGAAATACTCGCGGATGCGGGCAATTTCCGCCTCTGGCAAAGTCAAGCCATCGCCCTTGTGTTCGGCAAACTCGCGCTCTACCCCGGTGCGGACATTTTCTGCACCCATCTCATGGACGAGGATTTTGATGCGCGCCTTGAATTTATTGTCGCGCCGCCCGTCGAGATTATAGACGCGCATGATCGCGTCAATATAGGCGAGGAGGTCCACTTCGGGCAGAAAATCCCGGATTCTATGGGCTACCATCGGTGTGCGGCCCTGGCCGCCGCCGACATAGACGGCAAAGCCCAGTTCGCCCTTGTCATTGCGGACGATCTGCAGGCCAATGTCATGCACCTGAATGGCGGCGCGGTCGGCCGGTGCCCCGTTCACCGCCAGCTTGAATTTTCGCGGCAAATAGGAGAATTCGGGATGCAGCGACGACCATTGCCGCAATATCTCGGCGTAGGGGCGCGGATCTGCCAGCTCGTCCGCCGCCACACCGGCAAAATGGTCGGCGGTGACATTGCGGATGCAATTGCCGGAGGTCTGGATGGCGTGCATCTCGACTTCGGCCAGTTCGGCCAGAATGTCAGGGCAATCCTTCAGCGCGGGCCAATTGTACTGGATATTTTGCCGCGTGGTGAAATGGCCGTAGCCCCGGTCATATTTGCGGGCGATGTCAGCCAGCTTGCGCATCTGTCTGGATGACAATGTGCCATAGGGGATGGCCACGCGCAGCATGTAGGCGTGCAATTGCAGGTAGACGCCATTCATCAACCGTAATGGCTTGAACGCATCCTCCGAGATGTCGCCCGACAGGCGCCGCTCGACCTGGTCGCGGAACTGAGCCACGCGACCGGCGACAAAGGCATGGTCAAATTCATCATAGCGGTACATGGCGGGGCTCTTGGTCAGGCATTCTTGCGGGCGAGATAGGCAATGGTGGGGCCGGCAGCGCGGATGGCATCGCGCAAAGTCACGGGGGTAATTTTAGGCCCCTCGCATTTCACGGCAAAGGCATAGACATCCACCACGACATTGGCGGCCTCGCTGGCCCGCGCCAAACCGAGGTTTTTCTCCGCCTCCTCGGCATGGGCGAACAGGCGGGCATGTTTCAGCCCCTCCACCCATCCCCCGTCCCGCCCGACAAACACAACCACGCCATCGTCAAGCCGGTTGGCGCTGATGACGTTCTTGGTTAAGCTGCTGGTAGCGGGTGCTTGGGCGGCATTCATGACAAGTTTCCGGTGGGAACGCTCCGTAGTATCAAATTACAGAAAAAATTGCTAATTAATTTTCAACACAGAAAAATTTTGTGAATATAGATTTCTTGACAACAGGGGAGCCAAGATTATTATCAGGATAATTATGGAGAGTAGCATGACCTCAATTACAAAAATTGGCACCAGCCATGGTGTAATCCTCGACAAGCTGGTGCTGGCCCAGTCCGGCTTGCAGCCAGGGGATGAGGTGGCCGTGGGTATCGTGCCCGGCGGCGTCATCATCGCTGCCAAATCCTCCCGGCAGGGCAAGATCATCACGGCGATGAACGAGAGCATGACGCGCAATGCGGATGTCTACCGCGCTCTGGCAGCCAGTTGATGGAGGATTTGCCACTCCTTCCGGATGCGGATGAAATTAATCAGATACACGCCCAGCAGCTTGCGCGTTTTGGCGGTGCATCCGGCATTCGGGATCGCAATGGCATTGAGAGTGCAGTCGGGCGAACGCAGAACCTTTTTGCCTATAGTGAAGCAGCCGATGCAGTCTCGGCAGCGGTCGCGCTGTGCCATTCACTTGTCAAGAACCACGCCTTTGTCGATGGCAACAAGCCCGCGGCCTTTGGTGCGCTGGAAGTGACATTGGCGCTCAACGGTTTGAAGCTGGTGGCACCGCAGCCGGACATCACAGGCCTTATCCTCGGCATGGCCACGAGCGATACTGGTCAGGCACAGGCCGAAGCCTGGGTGCGGGCGCGAACGGTGAAGGCGGGTTGATTCCCGGCCCTGAGGATTACAGCGTAATCCGCAGCTTCGCCGCAATCTCGCCGATGATCCCGCGCCGGAAGGCCAGCACACAGGCGACAAATATCACGCCCTGAATCACCGTCACCCATTGGCCAAGGCCTGAGAGATAGGTCTGCATCCCCACAATCACAAAGGCACCGGCAATGGGGCCAAACAGCGTGCCAAGACCTCCCACCAGCGTCATCAGCACCACTTCTCCCGACATGGTCCAGTGCACGTCGGTCAGAGAAGCGCTTTGCGCCACAATCGCCTTGGTGGCACCGGCAAGGCCCACGAGGCTGGCGGAGAGCACGAAGGCGGCGAGCTTGTACTGGTCCACCTTGTAGCCCAGCGAGACCGCGCGCGGCTCATTCTCGCGGATGGCTTTCAATACTTCGCCAAACGGTGAATTGATGGTGCGGTAAATCAGCAGCACGCCAAACATGAAAATCGCCAGCACGACAAAATACATCACCAGTGGCTTGGACAGGTCCAGCACGCCAAACATCATGCCGCGCGGCACGCTTTGGATCCCGTCCTCGCCATGGGTGAACGGCGCTTGCAGGGCGATAAAATAGATCATCTGCGACAAGGCCAGCGTGATCATCGAGAAATAGATGCCCTGACGCTTGATGGCGAGTTGCCCGACAGCCAGCCCCACCAAAGCTGCCACGGCAACGCCAATCAGGATCGCCACTTCCGGGCGCTGCGGGCCAAGGTTCAGCAAAGCAGGGCTTATATAGGTGGTGCCAAAGGCGGAAAAGCCGGGGAAATAGATCGTCCCCTCCTTGGCAAAATGCGCCGCGATATAACCGCCTGTGCCCAAAAACATCGCATGGCCGAAGGACAGCAGCCCGACATAGCCAATCAGCAGGTTGAAGGCGCAGGCAAACAACGCAAAGCACAGGGCTTGCATGAGGAAGAACGGGTAAATGCCAAACGGTGCCGCCGCCAGCGCGGCCAACAGCAGCACCAGGGCGATTTTTTCGCCGCCAGCGCGGGCAGGGGAGGCGGTTGCAATTGTCTGTGCCATGTCAGGCCACCCGTCCAAACAGCCCGGCGGGCTTGACCATCAGCACAATGGCCATAATCACGAACACCACGATGTTCGACGCTTCCGGGTAAAATACCTTGGTCAGCCCCTCGATAATCCCCAGCGCAAAGCCGGTGAGGATCGACCCCATGATTGACCCCATGCCGCCAATGACCACCACGGCAAAAACCACGATGATGAATTCGGCCCCCATCTGCGGGCGCACCTGCAAAATCGGCGCGGCCAGCACGCCGGCCAGTGCGGCCAGTGCTACCCCAAAACCGTAGGTCAGCGTCACCATCAAAGGCACATTGATGCCAAAGGCCCGCACCAGCGAGGGGTTTTCGGTGGCGGCGCGCAGGTAGGAGCCAAGTTTGGTCCGCTCAATCGCAAACCAGGTGGCAAAGCAGACGATGACGGAGAATACCACTACCCAGGCGCGGTAATTGGGCAAATACATGAAGCCGAGGTTGGTGCCGCCGGCCAGCTCTTTGGGGATGGCATAGGGCAGGCCGGAGGAGCCGTACTGGTTCTGGAAAACGCCCTGAATGATCAGTGCCAGACCAAAAGTCAGCAGCAGGCCATAGAGATGGTCCAGCCCCGCCAGCCGTTTCAGCATGGTGCGCTCGATGAACATGCCGAACGCGCCGACAATCAATGGTGACAACACCAGTGCCCACCAGTAATTCAGGCCGGTATCGACATGTAGCGGCGTGGTTGATACCGCAAAATTTCCGGCGGCGTCAAAGAAATGCGGCACCGGTAGATCTACGCCTGACAGCAGGAACAGGGCCACGAACGCCCCCATCATATACAGCGCGCCATGGGCGAAATTGATGATGTTGAGCATGCCGAAAATCACCGCCAGCCCCAGGCTCAGCAGCGCATAGAACGAGCCATTGATCAGCCCCAGCAACAGCTGGCCGAAGAGGGCTTGTGGCGGAATTCCGAAGAAGGACATGGATGATTACCCAATTGTCTGGTTCATTGCGGTGCAGGCTCAACATAGGACGAAAGGCCCTTCTCCCCACGAACAAGGGGGAGAAGGGATTGCCCTGACAGGTGGAAGCAATGTCCTACTTCGTCACCAGCGAGCACTTGCTTTCGCTCAGCGGACGGAAAGCCTCGTCACCGGGGATCGTCGCCTTGACGGTGTAATAATCCCATGGATATTTCGATTCCGAAGGCTTCTTGACCTCGAACAGGTAGACGGGGTGAATCTTGCGGCCATCGGCGCGGATCGTGCCTTTGCCAAACAGCGCATCATCGGTTGGCATTTCCTTCATCTTGGCGATGACCTTGGCACCGTCCGCCACCGAACCCAGCGCCTCCGCCGCCTTGAAATAATGCAGCACCGATGCGTAATCGCCCGCCTGCACCATTGTTGGCTTGTTGCCATTTTTCATCTGCTTGGCAAAACGCTCGGAGAAGGCGCGGGTGCCGTCATTCATGTCCCAGTAGAACGAGGCGGTAAAGGTCAGGCCCTGGGCGATCTGCAATCCCAGCGAATGGACGTCGGAGATGAACAGCAGCAGCGCTGCCAGCTTCTGGCCACCGGCGACAATGCCAAATTCCGACGCCGCCTTGATCGAGTTGGTGGTGTCGCCGCCCGCATTGGCCAGGCCAATGATCTTGGCTTTGGAAGCCTGCGCCTGCAACAGGAACGAGGAGAAATCGGCGGTTGCGAGCGGGTGGCGCACGGCGCCCAACACCTTGCCGCCATTGGCCTTGATGACGTTGGAGGTCTCTTCCTCCAGCGTCTTGCCAAAGGCATAGTCGGCGGTCAGGAAAAACCAGGTGTCGCCGCCATTCTTGACAATGGCTTTGCCGGTGCCTGTCGAGAGCATGTACGTGTCATAGGCCCAGTGAACCATATTGGGAGTGCATTGCGAGTTGGTCAATTCGGACGAGGCAGGGCCATTGGCCAGCAGTGCCTTGTTCTTCTCCTTGACAACCGCGCTGACGGCAAGGCCGACACCGGAATTGACCACATCGACAATCAGGTCAACCTTGTCCACGTCAATCCACTGGCGGGCGAGGCCGGTGGCAATGTCGGGCTTGTTCTGGTGATCGGCGCTGATGATGTCGATTTTCCAGCCCTTGGCGGCCAAGCCCGAATCCTCAACCGCCATTTTCGTGGCAAGGCTTGCGCCTGGCCCGGCGACATCGGCATAGAGGCCGGAATTGTCAGTGAGTACGCCGATCTTGATGGTTTTTTCTTGGGCAGCGGCCGCGCCGCCGAGGGCAATGGCAAAACTGAGGGCAATGAGCGAAGTTTTCATGGGTTTTTCCTCCTGATAATGTCACACGCCCAGATAGGCGTGCAGCTTGTCCATGTTGGCGTCCAGCTGCCCGGTCGTGAACTGGTCGATGACCGTGCCATGGTCCATCACATAAAACCGGTCGGCAACAGAGGCCGCAAACCGGAAATTCTGTTCGACCAGCAAAATCGTAAAGCCGCGCTTTTTCAATTCGGCAATAGTCTTGCCAATCTGCTCAATAATCACCGGAGCCAGGCCCTCGGTCGGCTCGTCCAGCAACAGCAGCGGCGCACCGGTGCGCAAAATCCGGCCAATCGCCAGCATCTGCTGCTCGCCGCCCGACAGCTTGGTGCCCTGGCTGTTGAGCCGCTCCTTCAGATTGGGAAACAGCTCGAATATCTCCGGCAGGTCCAGCCCCCCCGCCCGCACGCGCGGCGGCAGCATCAGGTTTTCCTGCACGCTGAGACTGGCGAAAATTCCGCGCTCTTCCGGGCAGATGGCAATGCCGGCGCGGGCGATTTTCTCGGAAGCGAGACCAATCGTCTCGCGCCCCTCAAAGGTCACCGATCCCCGGCGCTTGCCGACAATGCCCATGATCGATTTCAGCGTCGTCGTCTTGCCCGCGCCATTGCGCCCGAGCAGCGTCACCACCTCGCCCTTGCCGACATTGAAATCAACGCCGTGCAGAATGTGCGATTCACCATACCAGGCTTCCAGCCCTGTGACCTCCAGCAAATTCCCGCTCAATGCCCGCTCCCCAGATAAGCCCGGCGCACATCGGCATTTTGCGAGACAGAGGCATAATCGCCCTCAGCCAGAATTTCGCCCCGCGTCAACACGGTGATCGTGTCGGAGAGGTTAGCCACCACTTTCAGATTATGCTCTACCATCAAAATCGTGCGCCCCTTGGCCACCCGCAGGATCAGCGCGGCGATCAGGTCAATATCCTCATGGCCCATGCCGGCCATTGGCTCGTCCAGCAGCATCATCTGCGGTTCCAGCGCCAGCGTCGTGGCAATTTCCAGCGCCCGCTTCCTGCCATAGGGCATTTCCACCGCGACAACGTCGATGAATTCATTCAGGCCGACTTGGTCCAGCAATTCCCTGGCCCGGTCATTATAGCGGTTCAGCACCGATTTGGAGCGCCAGAAGTCAAAATTGTCCCCGCGCTGGCGCTGCAAGGCCACCCG
>JAYVYA010000205.1:0-2531 GCA_043784745.1 Hyphomicrobiales bacterium | reverse complement strand
CCAAATTGCGCCCATCCGGCCACCTGCGCCCACTGGGCCAGAACAATGGCAACCATCAGCGCACAGGCCAAAACCACCAGCCAACGACCTAAGTTCTGCTTTTGCGGCGAGACATAGCGCGAGCCGTATTTTTGCCGGTCGGTCACTGTTGTAGGGTTCGATTCTGTCATCGCCCATTCCGGAAATTTGGTATTAAGGCAGGAAATGGCTGCAGGCCGAAAAGACCTGCAGCCACATTGGTTCCTGTCAGCAATGGCAAATATTAAGCTCCGAGCGAAGCTTTATACAGCGCGATTTGCTGGTCACGACCGATGGTATCGGTGATTTTTTCCCATGCCGCTGCAATATTGTCGGCGCATTGCTGCGGCGAGACCTTGCCGGCAAAAGCTTTCGACAATTCATCTTCCGCCACAGAATAATATTGGAAGATGCCGGGAATACGCGGTTCAACAGCGCGGTTCGGGTGGTTGTAGGAGCCGAATTGCGATGCCAGATAGGAGCTGATGTAATCCTTTTTATAGCCTGCTGCCACCCATTCAGCGATATCCGAATGGCTGCGGCGGTGAACCTGAAAGCCCGATGGATACATCACCGTCCAAAGCGACAGGTCCTTGCCGCCAAGATGCGCCGCAGCGCTCCAGGCTGCCTTATGCTTCTTTTCATCCTTATCAACCGTGGCCATGACGTAAACGCCCCAGCCGAGATAGGCGCAGTTCGGCGCATAATTAATGCCGTCCTTGGCCTTTTCCCATTTGGCGGTCTTGGAATTATAAACATCTTCCGAGCCCGGCAAAATGTCGAAGGCAACCACGTCACCAATCACCGAGGTGTCTGAGGTGTTTGCACCTTGGCCAATATCGCCCCACCATGACAGCATCGAGCCGGTGCCTGCCATAAACTGCTGGAATCCGGTGGTGCCAGGGTCGGCGTTGATTTGGTCGGCGGGTTCATATTGCAATGAGTCCACAGCTTCCTGAATGGCGCGAACCCAACCCGGATTGTTGACGCGAGGCTTCATGGTGTCCGCATCGAACAGCCAAGCCTTGTCGTCGGGGTGCTTCACATAAGCGGTGGCGCGATCTTCGAGGAAGTAGAAGCCGAAGCCGCCCCAACCCTTTGGCGCATCAAGATAGCCGTAAACGTCTTTGCCCTTGAACTTCTGTCCCTTGAGGAACTTGGTTGCAGCATTGACCTGCGTCCATGTTTTCGGCACGCCCCACGGTGTTGTATTGCCAGCGGCCTTCCATGCGGTGCCGAGGTCTTTGTCCGAAAACACGTCAGAGCGGTAGTTGAAGTTGTGACAGTCACCGTCGATGGTGATACGGTAGGTTTTGCCATTCCAGGTGCCGACAGGCGGTTTAAGATAGTCGGAATAGTCGTCATAGTCGATCTGCTTTTTAACCCAGTCCGGCATTTCGGAGGCGAGCCCCTTGCCGCAAACGTCGCCTTCAAATGGAGCGCCCATTTCGAGAATATCGAAATCAACTGTGCCGGTGGCGATGGCCTGTTGTAGGCGAGGGTTATAGTCAGCCTGCGCAAGGTCTATCCAGGTGATTTTCGCGCCGGTGTAAGTTTCCCATGGCTTCAAAAAGCCGCGAAACAGCAAATTGTGCAGGTTCTGGTTGTTAAGCCCCATGAAGCGCAGCTCGACACCGGTAAATTCGCCCGGCTTGACCGAGGCCTTTGTGGCGGACAGGCAGAGTTCGCCAACCTTTTGCCAATCGGCATCGGTCGGAGTGCCGGTGCCAACGCCGGGGATTTTCAAAATTTGGGTACGAACACTATCTTCCGCCAAAGCAGCCAGGGAAGAGAGCGGCAGCGCGGCGCCAGCGCCCATGGTCGCCAAGCCGAGGCTTGCCGATCCTTTCAAGAGATCGCGGCGATTGAGGTGAGAACCGACAATGCGGTCATAATCTGATTTCTTCACGATATTTCCTCCATACTTGATTTTTTAATCATGTTTCAGATGTTGTAATCGCCGGTATGCTCCGGCTTAATTCGCTGCTAATGTTACAAAATAACCAAAAACAACGATCGTTTATGGGTGATTGGCCATTTCCGGTGCAGTTCATCCTATGTTTCTGGATTTGAAAAACTTTACATAATTATGTTTTGTTGTAAAGTAAGCATTCAAGGAATGATCGCTGCTTTTCTAGGAGCCAGCATGAAGCTTTATCTGATTAAATTTTCTGCGTTTGGCTCGCGCAACGTGTCTCTCAATCAATATTTGGCATTAAACTTCAGTCTAAATTTATGCCGATGGTCGCCGCAGGGCAATAGTCATATTTATGCGCGTGCCGAGCTGTCTCAGGGGAGTGATCAATGAAAAGGACCGCCTTTGACGTCATTGTATGTGGCAGTCTCCATCTCGATATTGTTGTCGATGCACCGCATTTGCCACAGCTGGACGAAACGGCAGTCGGCACCGCTTGGCGGCAAGTTTGCGGTGGCAAAGGCGGGAATCAAGCTGTTCAGGCCGCGCGCGCCGGGGCAGTGACTGCCATGATCAGCCGGGTGGGGCAGGATGATTT
>JAYVYA010000204.1:0-4681 GCA_043784745.1 Hyphomicrobiales bacterium | reverse complement strand
TCATCCACCTGGAATTCGCCCGAAAGGCTCGCCTCGTTGTAGACGACGACCCGGACCTTGTCGCCCGTTCCCAACCGGTATTCGCTGGCCGCAGCGGGTGGCGTTTCCGGAACCGCAGGAGCGGATGAATCGACCGCGCGTCCGCCCAGCGGTCCGTCACAAGCCGAAAGCAACAGCTGCGCCAGAATGGCGGTCGCCGGCAGGATGTGAAATCCGCGCCACTGCTTCATGGAATCAGTCCTCCAATTGAAGGGGTTCCCTAACGGGATTACCCCGGTAATGCTATAGGCAAAAATGCGCCGCAAACGCGATGCGCTACCCCTGGCGTTCGCTTTCGTGCCAATTCATCCGCGATGGGACTTGCAGGGCGGTCGCCAGCCACAAACCCCGGTTGCATTTTCGATGCGGGGATGGCTATGGTCCGCCCGGTTTTTCTATACCCGGCTCGGGCGCATCATCGCCAGCCGGTCGGGATGATGTCGAATGAGCACGATTGAAACCGGGGCCGGGCCTGCATCGCCATCTCCCGGCCCGGAGCGGG
Organism: Hyphomicrobiales bacterium; assembly: GCA_043784745.1. GTDB lineage: Bacteria > Pseudomonadota > Alphaproteobacteria > Rhizobiales > Beijerinckiaceae > JAYVYA01. The sequence goes on along the minus strand of JAYVYA010000204.1, from coordinate 4,140 downwards.
TGCGCAAACGGGAGCGGTCGGCAAGGGGGGCCATCAGCAAATTTGCTTTTCCCGGATTTGCCGCTTTTCTGTTGATTCTGGCCCTCGCACCCCTGTGGTACGGGTCTGTGCCGACAGCCCCGCGCATCTTCATGGCCATTGCGCTGGTGATGACCGGTTTTTTCATGGTGCTGCGTCACCTCTCGAATGGCGAGGGCTTTGCCATATCAGCCAGCTCGGTCAAGGTGCCGCTGGTTTGTTGCCTTTTGGTCTCGCTCTGGGCGCTGGCACAGGCTTTTATCCCGGTCTCGCCGGGAATTGGCGATCTGGTCTGGCCGCTGGCGGGCGAGGGGCTGCAGATGCCTGTGCCCGTGCACATCAGTGGCGCACCCGCCGATACGTTGCTGGCTGTGTTCACACTGGTGCTGATCACGCTGGTCTTCGTCATCGCCGAACAGTTTGGCAGCGATCCGCTGCGGGCCATTGCCGGGTTGCGCACCATTAGCCTGGTGGCGGCGGGCTATGCGGTTTGGGGCCTTGTGGATCATTTCGTTGGCTGGAACATGGTCCTGTATGAAGCCAAAGACCGGTTTTCTGTTGCAAATCTGGGCGGTTATGTCAGCTCCACCTTCCGCAATGCCGATCATTTCGCCGATTTTTGCGTGATCGGGCTGGCCTGCACTGCCTCCCTGCTGCTGCGGGACCTGCGCCGCATGCAGGATAAACTCAGCCTCGGCTCGAACAAGCTTGCTGATTTTGCGATGCCGTCGCTGGATAGCGCCATTCTGGCCATTCTGGGCACGGCGCTCTGGCTGTCCCGGTCCAGGGCCGGGATCGCCACCGCCCTGCTGACGATGCTAGTGGTTTTCATCATTGCAGCTGTGCGGCTGTACCGGGCGGGCAAGCGCGGCATGTTTTTTGCCATTCTGGCCGCTGCCCTGCTGGGAATTGTGGCGCTGACCGGGGTGGCGCTGGAAAGCCAGGCCGGGTTCAGCCGCATCAGCACCCTTGGCCAGTCCGCCAGCACACGCTGGCTGCTCTACACGACGATTGGCAGTGCCAGCCTTGATAACCCCCTGTTTGGCACCGGCTTTGGCGCGTTCCGCGATGCGTTTACGGTCTACCGCACTTCCGATCTCGGCTTTGGTGCCTACTGGAATGCTGCGCATAATATCTATCTGGAAGCGGTTTTCGGGCTGGGCTACCCCATGGCTTTCGTGCTGTTCGCGGGGGTGGGCTGGGTGGCCTGGCGGGTAATGTCAGGTGCCATCATCCGCCGCCAGCATGTGGCGGCACCGACGGCGGCCTGCGCCGCTCTTGTCGGCCTGCTGGTGCATGGCCTCGTCGATTATGGCCTGCAGGTGCCAGCCGTGGCCCTGGTGCTGGCCGCGCTGGCCGGGTTTGGCTGTGCCCAGTCCTGGTCCAGCCGAAAGACGTGATGGCCGGCCGGCCCCTATGAAATCCGGCTTTTCAGCGCAGCCACTGCAGCGGGCTTGGGTGCGCCGGGACGAAACAACCGCATGAGGCCGAAAATCACCACCAGCGCCACCACATAGATCAGCACCTGCATGATCGAGGGCTGGTCGGTATAGCCCAGCAGCGTATGCAGAACGCGGCCGGTCACGCTTTTTTCGGACAGCCATTTTGAAGTGTCCCAGGCGGTCTGGTCCAGCAGTGTCAGCACATTGGCCTTTTCCAGAAACGCCGCGCATTGCGCCGCCATGCCTGCCGCCATCACCGCAATCAGCGCACCGGTTACCTGAAACAGCGATTTTGCCGGAATTTTCACCAGCCCGCGCCAGGTGGCGACGCTGACAAGGCCTCCTAGCACCAGACCAAGCACGCCGCCAGCCAGCAGTTCCAGCGCCGTACCGCCGCCGGAAACGACGATGCCGTACAAGAACAGCGCCACTTCCGAACCCTCGCGCAGCACAGCTATGCCCACCACGACTGACAGGGCCGCCAGCGTCTTGGCACCCTTGGCCACGGCCTCGCCCACCGTCCGCATTTCCTGCGCCAGCACGCGCCCGTGCTTTGCCATCCAGATATTGTGCCAGGCCAGCATCACCACCGCGACAGCCAGAATGGCTGCGTTGAACAATTCCTGGCCGTAGCCCGCCAGCGCCTGCGAAATGGCCCCGGCGAAAACCGCCACGAGGCTGGCACCGGCCAGCCCGCCTGTCAGGCCAAGGGTGACGGCCGGTCCCCGGCCTTCCACCCGTTGCGTGACCGCCAGCACGATGCCGACAATCAGCCCGGCCTCAATCACTTCGCGGAAAACGATAATCAGCGCACCTATCATCCCGCTTACTCCGCCACAATATAGGCTTTGACACTGTCTTCCTTGTATTCATTCACCAAAAGGTAGCGTCCGGGGGCCAGCGGCTTGACCTTGGCGATGATTTCGGTGCCGGGCGCTGCCACCTTCTCGATCTTCAGGTCCTTGGCCTCGATTTCGGCGGCAATTTTTTCCTTGTTGATCACCTTGAGCATGAAGGGCTTGTTGGCGGGCACTTTCAGCTCCGGTGGTGAAAAAACATCATTTTCCAGCGTCATGGTAAAGGTAGCGGCCTCCTGGGCCCGCAGCGGGGCGGAAAGGATCAGGGAAGCAAGGGCAAGGCAGGCGAATGTTCCGCTGGCGCGCAGAGGGGCAATCATGGGCTATTCTCCAGGAAACCGGGGTCAAGGCCCGGCGTTTCGGACAAAGGAACATCCTCTGTGCATCTGGCATAGAAGTCCCTCCAAACCAGTGCAACCGCTATGTTTTTGACTTAGAACAATTAAAAACTGCGAAATTTCCTGCCTGGCGGCTCATTCCGGCCTTGGCGTGGCACCGGCCCTGCGCGGCAACCGCACCATCAAGGCCAGCAGCGCCCGGTCATACAGCACCACCATGCGCTCCTTGGGGGCCAGCCAGTCCATGGCTTCCTCCAGGGTTTGGGCATCGTTCAGCTTGGCCTCGGCCAGCGCCCGTTCTGGCGGAATGTCGCCGCGCTTGCGCCTCTGCACCTTGGGCAGGAAGGTTTCGTGGCTTTCGCGGAAGGCCGGATCATCATGCAGGGCCGCCAGGCCGTCCGCCTCGTCGCGTCCATCCCGCGCCAGTTCCAGCGCGAGGGCATTGGCGCGCGCAGCAATCGGCGGCGGGCTGCTTTCCTCCGGCGTCACCAGCAGGCCCCTGCGCCGCAGCCACAGGCCGATGCTCAATTGCCCGCTCGCCCAGGACAGCAGGATCGCCAGCAAAAGCCCGGCAATCGTCGGGGACATCCAGGCCACCAGCGAGGGGGAAATCAGCATCCCGGCCACCAGGGTCAGCACGCCCATGGCCGTGTGGGTGCGGTGGCGGCGCACGATGTCGCGGAAGGGGATGGAGCCGTCATCCCGGCGCTGCGGGTTCCAGCCGGCATCGCCGCCCAGCACGATCCGCAGCACTGAGCCACTCTGGATCAGCATCATGATTGGCGCAAAAAACGCCGACATCAGGATTTCCAGAATGGTGGAGATGACCAGCAGAAAGCCGCCACCGCAGGCCCGCCGCGTCGGCCCGTCAAACAAGGCCAGCACCAGCCCAAAGAATTTTGGAGCCAGCAAAATCCCCATCGTCAGCGAGAACAGTTCCAGCGACCTCTGCGCATCAAACCGCGGCCAGGCCGGGAACAGCGAGAACCCGGAGGCAAAATATTCCGGGCGGATATAACTGGCCTGAAACACCAGGATAATGCCCACCACCAGCTGCCCCATCCACAGCGGCGAGGCGACATAGCCCATGATACCGGTGGCAAAATGCTGGCGCGAGGCCGGGTGCAGGCCCTTGGTGCCCAGCAGCCGCATGTGCTGCAGGTTGCCCTGGCACCAGCGCCGGTCACGCGCCGCAAGGTCGATCAGCGAGGGCGGACTTTCCTCAAAGCTGCCGCCGAGCAGGGGCAGCATGTACACCGCATATCCGGCCCGGCGGATCAGTGCCGCCTCGACAAAATCATGGCTGAGGATGTGTCCGCCAAGCGGCGGGCGGCCCGTCAGGTGCGGCAGGCCGCAATGGCTGGCGAAAGCCTGGGTGCGGATGATCGCATTGTGCCCCCAGTAATTGCCGTCCCGTCCGCTCCAGATGGCGAGGCCCGAGGCGATCACCGGCCCGTAAATCCGCGCCGCAAATTGTTGCAGCCG
>JAYVYA010000203.1:0-15157 GCA_043784745.1 Hyphomicrobiales bacterium | reverse complement strand
CTAAAGCAGGTTATCCCAAGCCGAATGGCCCCTGCGGCCTGCAACCCCGCGTTAAGGCCAGGGTGGCATGGTGCACGCAAGCGGCTTGCCCGCCAGCCTCCGGGAAAACAGCAATGACAGATACATCCGCGCCCGCCGCCGCAGACTTGCCGGAGCGGCCATCCCGAGGCGCGCGGGCCGTGCGCCTTGCGCCCGGACTGACCCTGATCGCGTTTGCCGCTGCCCTGTTTGTCTCGGCGCTGCTGATGTTCTCGATCCAGCCGATGTTCACCCGCATGGTGCTCCCGGTTCTGGGTGGCGCGCCCGGCGTCTGGTCGGTGGCGATGGTGTTTTTCCAGGGGCTGCTGCTCATGGGCTATCTCTATGCCCATCTGCTGACGCGCTATGTGCCCGCGCGGTTCAGTGCCCCGCTGCATCTGGGGCTGATGCTGGCCGCGCTGCTGGCGCTGCCGGTTGTCCTGACCAGCGGCTGGGGCGCGCCGCCGCAATCGGGCACGGCGTTCTGGCTGATCGGCCTGTTTGGGGCCTCGCTGGGCTTGCCGTTTTTCGCGCTGGCGGGCAACGGGCCGCTGCTGCAGGCCTGGTTTGCCGGCACGGGCCACAAGCAGGCGCAGGACCCGTATTTTCTTTACGGCGCATCCAACCTCGGGTCTTTTTGCGGCCTCCTGCTCTATCCCGTGCTGTTTGAGCCGATGATGACGCTGACCCAGCAAAGCCATGCCTGGATGCTGGGCTATGTGCTGCTGTTTTGCCTGATTGCTGGGGCGGGTGCGCTTGCCATCCGGGCGGGCGCGGATGCTCGCGTTCAGGTGACGTTTCCGAGGGCAGCTCCGCTTCGGGCAGCGGAAAGGCTGAAGGTGACGGGCCTGTCCTTCGTGCCCTCGGCACTGCTGGTGGCGGTGACGACGCAATTAACCACCGATGTGGTCGCCGCGCCGTTCATCTGGGTGATTCCGCTGGCGCTCTACCTGCTGACATTCACGCTGGCCTTTCGTGTCAGGCCGCGCCTGACACCGGCGATGATGCTCAAGGCCCAGCCCTGGCTGGTGGGTGCCGCCGTGCTGCTGGTGGCCAATGCCGGGGCGCATGACGATGCCGGGCCGATGGTCCTGGCCATGCTGGTGACCGTGCTGGCATTCTTCGTCTGCGCCATGGTGGCGCACGGCGAACTCTATGCCATTCGCCCGCCCGCCGCCCAGCTCACCGAATTCTATTTCTGGATGTCGGCTGGCGGGGTTCTGGGCGGCATTTTTTGCGCGCTTCTGGCCCCGCTGGTCTTCTCCACCATTCTTGAATATCCCATCCTGCTGGTGCTGGCGCTGCTGTGCCGCCCCGGCATTGCCGCCAAACCGCTGCGCAGCTGGATTTTGCCGGCGCTGGCGATGGCGGGCGGGGCCGCTCTCCTTGCCGCCCCCGCCTGGCTGGGGCTGGCGCAGCTTGATCCGGCATGGGCACCCGCGCGGTACCTGGCCCTCGTCCTTGCCATGATTGGCATCATGCTGGCCGGGCAAGCGCCGGGCCGCCTGGTGGGCCTGACGGCAGCTACGCTGGTACTGGGCCTGAGCTACCCGGCGGGCCTCGGCCATGCCGTGTCGCACCGCTCGTTCTTTGGCGTGCACCGGATCATGGACAGCGCCGACGGGCGGGTGCGGCTGCTGTATCACGGCACGACCATCCACGGGGCGCAGTTTACCCACGCGGCGGCCAATGCCGCTCCGCCGGAAATGCTGACCTATTATTACGAGGGCGGGCCGATGTCGCAGGCAATCCATGCGGCGCGGGAGACGCGCGGCGCGCTGGCGGATGTGGCCGTGGTCGGCCTGGGGGCTGGCTCGCTCGCCTGCGCTGCCAAGTCCGGCGAGACCTGGCGGTTCTTTGAAATTGATCCGGTGGTATCCGCCATTGCCAAAGACCCGAAAAACTTCCGCTTCCTGTCCGAATGCGGCCATCCGGAGGTGGTGCTGGGCGATGCGCGGCTGACGCTGGCCAGCGACGCCCATCACTATGACCTGATTGTGCTGGATGCCTTTTCCTCGGATGCGATTCCGGTGCACCTCCTGACTGTGGAAGCGATGAACCTCTACCAGTCGCGCCTGAAACCCGGCGGCACACTGGTGCTGCATATTTCCAACCGCCACACAAGGCTGGACGGGGTGGTGCAGCGCGTGGCAGAACAGGCCGGGCTGGTGACCTGGCTGGGGCAGGACAAAAATCCGACGGACTTTCTCACCGATTTCCGCGCCCATGCGGCCATCGCCGTGGTGGCGCGGTCCAATGCCGAAATCGGCAATCTGCAACAGCGCGACAACTGGATGCAGCTTGGCTCCGACCCCGGCATCGTGCCGTGGAGCGATGATTATTCCAACATCCTGCAAGCGATCTGGCGACAGGTGCGTGGATAGCGCGCCACCCCGGATTACCCTTAACCGGCCCTTAATTTGCCCCGATTAGCATGGATGGGTTCCCGGTGCGGGAGAATGCGGGGCAAAGATGGCGCGTCTGGACGAGGGGTTTGAGGCGGGCCGCCGCGAGCCGCCGCTTGGCCCGCGCAAGCAAGGCAGCAACGAATTGCGCGCCAGCCGGGACGATACGCCACCGCGGGCTGCCAAAACGGCTTCCGGCAAATCCGCCGGCAAATCCAGGAAGCCCAAACGCCAGCGCAAATCCCTGTTCGGGCGGCTGTTTTACTGGAGCTTTGTGCTGTCGATCTGGGCGGTCATCGGCGGGGGGATTGTGGTGGCCTATTATGCCTCGCAATTGCCGCCGATTGACCAGCTCGCCATTCCCAAGCGCCCGCCCAATATCGCCATCATCGCCGAAGACGGTTCCCTGCTGGCCAATCGCGGCGATACCGGCGGCGCTGCGGTGCGGCTGAAAGACCTGCCGCCCTATTTGCCCAAGGCTTTTGTCTCCATCGAGGACCGGCGGTTTTACAGGCACTGGGGCATTGATCCCCTGGGCATTGGCCGCGCCATTTTCCGCAATGTGGTTTCGCGCGGCGGCATGCAGGGCGGCTCGACGCTGACGCAGCAGCTCGCCAAAAACCTGTTCCTGACGCAGGAGCGCACGATATCGCGCAAAATCCAGGAGGCGATTCTGGCGGTCTGGCTGGAGCATAAATATTCCAAGGACCAGATTCTGGAACTCTACCTCAACCGCGTCTATTTCGGCTCCGGCGCGTATGGGGTGGAGGCGGCGGCGCAGAAATATTTCGGCCATTCCGCCCGGGCCGTTTCCTTGCCGGAAGCTGCGGTGCTGGCCGGGCTGATGAAGGCCCCCTCGAAACTCGCCCCCAACCGCAACCCGGATGCGGCAACCGAACGCGCCGCGCAGGTGATCACCGCCATGGCCCAGGAGGGCCATATCACCGAGGCCATGGCGCAGCTGGCCCTCTCGCGCCCGGCGCAGGCCGTGCACGAAACGGGCGCAGGCTCGGTCAATTACGCCGCTGACTATGTGATGGACGTGCTGGACGACACGATAGGCGCAATTGACCAGGACATTGTTGTCACCACCACACTTAACCCCGGCCTGCAGGCCGCAGCGGAAAAATCGATTACCGAAGAACTGGACAGGAAGGGCGGCAAATTCGGCGTCAGCCAGGGCGCGATGGTGGCGATGGACCCCAATGGCGGCATCAAGGCTTTGGTTGGCGGGCGAAACTATGCCGACAGCCAGTTCAACCGTGCCGTCTCGGCCAAACGCCAGCCCGGCTCCTCGTTCAAGCCCTTCGTCTATCTCGCCGCGCTGGAAGCCGGGCTAACGCCGGACAGCGTGCGCGATGATGCGCCGCTGAACGTCAAGGGCTGGCAGCCGGAAAATTACTCGCGCGATTATTTTGGGCCGGTAACGCTGACCCGCGCGCTGTCGCTGTCGCTCAACACCGTCGCGGTGCGGCTGGGGCTGGAAGTGGGGCCAAAAACCGTAGTGCGCACAGCGCGGCGGCTGGGCATCACCTCCGACTTGCAGCCCAATGCCTCGCTGGCTTTGGGCACATCGGAAGTGACGCCGCTGGAAATGGTGACGGCCTATGCCCCCTTTGCCAATGGCGGCATTGGCGTGCAGCCCCATATCATCACCAAAGTGCGCATGGCGGATGGCAAATTGCTCTACCAGCGCAAGGGTTCGAGCAATGGCCGCATCATCGAGCCGCAATATGTGGCGATGATGAATGCCATGATGCAGGAGACTTTGCTGACCGGCACCGCCCGCAAGGCCGAATTGCCGGGCTGGCAGGCGGCGGGCAAGACCGGCACCAGCCAGGACTGGCGCGATGCCTGGTTTGTCGGCTACACCAGCCATCTCGTCACCGGCGTGTGGATGGGCAATGATGATTCCTCGCCCACCAAAAAGGCCTCCGGCGGCAATTTGCCAGTGGAAGTGTGGAGCCGCTTCATGAAAGTGGCGCATCAAGGCGTGCCGGTTACCGTGCTGCCGTCGGGCGTCTGGCGCGACCCCTCGCTGGTTGCCCCTCCCGTGCCCGCTGCCCAGCCCGAGCAGGTTGCCGTGCAGCAGCCCGGCCCCCTGCCACCCGCCGACATCCCCGCCGCGATTGCCGCCAACGGGCCGCTGACCATCAACCAGGCCGGGGCCGCCGGTGCAGCACAACGCCCCGCCAGCATCCGCCGCAGCAGCGGTCCCGTGCCCCCCGCCGACATCCCCGCCGGCCGCGCCGGGCAGGCGCAAGCTGTGCCGCAGCGGGAGAAGAACCTGCTGGAGAAGTTGTTTGGCGGGTGAGGGGCGGGCAAGGCTGCCCTACCCCTCCACGCCATTCTTCTTCGCCTTCTCCGCGTCCCACCACCATGTCCCCGGCGCGCCGGTCGAATATTTCGGCGTCACCGCTGGCCGGTCAAAGGCGTCCCAGTAGGCCAGCCAGGCGACGTTGCGGTACCACATGGGGATCCAGTAGCGCCCGGCGCGCAGCAAGCGGTCGAGCGCGCGGGCGGCGGTGTCGAGTTCGTCGCGGGTGTTGGCCTGGCCGATGCGCTGGATCATGTCATCCACTGCGGGATCGGCAATGCCGCCCAGATTGCGCGAGCCGGGGGTGGTGGCGGAGATCGAGGAGAAGAAAATCCGCATCTCGTCGCCCGGCGTCGCCGTGCCGCCATGGGCAGCTGTCAGCATGTCAAAATCAAAATTGTCGAGGCGGGCCTTGTACTGGGCGGAATCGACGAGGCGGCTGGTGGCGGCAATGCCGAGCTTTTTCAGATTGGCCTGAAACGGCTCGGTATGGGGCAGCAAGGCGGGGTTTGAATCGAGGAATTCGATGGCAAACGGCTTGCCGTCCGGCAACAGCAGGCGGGAACCGTCGCGTTTGCACCCAGCTGCTTTCAGCATGTCATCGGCGCGGCGCAGCAGGCTGCGGTCGGCCCCCGAACCGTCGGAGACCGGCGGCACAAACGGCTCGCCAAACACTTCGTCCGGCACTTTGCCGCGCCAGCGTTCCAGCAGCGCCAGTTCCCCCGGGCCGGGCACGCCGGTCGCCTGCATCGGCGTGTTTTGAAAATACGAGACGAGCCTTTTGTAGCTCGAATACATGATATTTTTGTTGGTCCATTCAAAATCAAATACCATGCCCAGCGCCTCGCGGATGCGGGGGTCCTTGAACTGGGGGCGGCGGGTGTTGAAATACCAGCCCTGCGTTGTCGTCGCCTTGCCGTCGGGCACTTCCTCCTTTTTCACCCGGCCAGCCTTGATGGCGGGAAAATCATAGGCGTTGTTCCAGAAGCGCGAGGTATATTCCTCATGATAATTGGTGGTGCCGGATTTGAAGCCCTCAAACGCTACCTGGCGCTCCCTGAAATATTCATAGCGGATATGGTCAAAATTGTTCTGGCCGACATTTACCGGCAAATCCTTGCCCCAGTAAGTGGCGACGCGCTCAAACTCGATATTGCGCCCCTGCACGAAACGGGAAACCTTGTAGGGGCCCGATCCCAGCGGTGCCTCCAGCGTCGAAGCCTCGAAATCCCGCTTTTCCCAATAGGCCGCCGAAAAAATCGGCATTCCCGCGACAACCAGATGCGCATCGCGGCTGCGGTCGGCGGCGAATGTGACCACCAGCACATCGTCCGCCTCGGCCTGCGCTGATTCCATCTTGTCGAGCAGCAGGCGGTAATTGGGGTGGCTCTTTTGTTTCAGGAGATTGAGGGAGAAGGCGGCATCCCTCGCGGTCAGCTTCGAGCCATCATTGAAGCGCGCTTCCAGACGCAGCAGGAAGCGGTAGGTCAACCGGTCCTCCGAAACCTTTACCGCGCGGGCGACGAGGCCATAGGCCGAGCCGCGCTCGTCGCCCGAGCCGGTCATCAGCGTATCAAACGTCATGTCCATGCCCGCCGCCCCATCACCCTTGAAGGTGTAGATGTTGAGCGTGTCGAAGGTCTCAAAATTCTGGTTGCCGCCACCAGAGCTGATCTGGATCGCCAGCGTGCCGCCCTTGGGCGCAGCGGGGTTGACATAGGCGAAGTTCTTGAAATCGGCCGGCAGCGCCAGTTCGCCAAACGTGGAGAGACCGTGAACCTCCGCCGCCTCCGCCAGCGCGGGCGAGGTTAGGATGCGCAACCCGGACGCAGCAAGGGCTGTAGCCGAAAGCTGCAGGGCTTTGCGGCGGGAGAGGGCGAAGGATTTCATGGGCATTTCCGGGCAGGTTGATCCTGCCCGGGATTATGGTGGTTTTTGCCCGCAAGGGAAGGGCGGATTGCGCCGCCTTACGCCTCTGCTGCGTGCGCCGCCTTCACCAGATCGGACCGGGCAACCTCACCAGACGACATTCCGTTGAACCACAGGTTCAGCGCCATCGCGACAATCGTTGTCAGGATGATGCCGGAATCAAGCAAGGGCTTCAAATCCGCCGGGAAATTCTTGAAGAAAGTTGGCGAAATCAGCGTCAGCAGCCCAAAGCCGATGGATATGGCGACGATGAAAAGGTTGTTGCGGTTGCCGCTAAAATCGACATTGCCGAGAATGCGGATGCCGGTGGCCGCCACCATGCCAAACATCACCAGCCCGGCCCCGCCGAGCACTTCCACCGGCACCGCGCCGACCAGCGCTGCCATTTTGGGGATGAAACCGAGCGCAATCAGGATCAGTCCGCCCGCCACCGCAACAAAACGCGAGCGGATGCCGGTGACGCCGACGAGGCCGATATTCTGCGAGAAGGAAGTGTAGGGGAAGGTGTTGAACACGCCGCCAATAATCGTGCCAATGCCATCCGCACGCAAGCCCCGGGTAAGGGCACCGGCATCAACCTTGCGGCCAGTCATCTCACCCAGAGCGAGGAACATGCCGGTCGATTCAATCATCACCACAATCATCACCACACACATCGTGAGTGCGGGAATGAGGGAAAATGTGGGCATACCAAACTGGAAGGGCATGACGACACCGAGCCAGGGGGCGGTGGCAACCGGGGCGAGGTTCATCTTGCCGGCAGCAAAAGCGACGACAGCACCCAGAACGATGCCCAGCAGCACCGCAATGTTGCCAATAAAGCCTTTGCCGAATTTGGTCAGGGCGAGAATGGCCAGCAGCACAAAAGCTGCAATGGCAAAACCATCCAGCGCATCGCGGTTGGGATTCGGGATGACGCCCTTGAACACACCCTCAACAATGTTTGGCACGGTGGGCGGCCCTTCGGCCCAGCCAACGCCAATGCGCATCAGTGAAAGACCAATCACGGTGATGATGGTTCCAGTGACAACGGGCGGAAACAGCGGAATCAGCCGGCCAACCAGCGGCGCAACCAGAAAAGCGAATATGCCCGCAATAATCACAGCCCCGTAAATGGCCAGCAGCACGTCATTGGCGGCAAAGGCGGCTCCGCCCTTGGTGGCGACATCCTTGGCGGCATTGATCATCGCCAGCATCGGCGCGACGGAAGCGAAGGTGACGCCCATCATGACAGGCATCCGGATACCGACCCCGGGCAGACCGAAGGCTTGAATCAAGGTTGCCAGTCCGCAAGCCAGCAAATCGGCATTGATCAGCACGGCGCGCTGATCGGGCGGGAGGCCAAGGGCACCGGCAATGATCAGCGGCACGGCAATCGCCCCCGCATACATCACCAGCACATGCTGCAAGCCCAGCGTCAGTAATTGTGGCGCGGGCAATACCGCATCCACCTGATTGTCATTCATGCTCATTGCCCCTCACTCCAGTGATGCCATGCGGGCGCATTCCGCCTCTGTTTGGCATATGCGTGAGAGTGTAAACGCGGCAATCGCCCTGTGACAACCAGATTGTGACAAAAACGCCGCGATGCCGGGGATTTATACCCCGGGTCCAGACACCACCGGATCCCGCTGCAACCGCCCGGACGACACAGGCTGCCCGGCTGGCGAATTGTAGAGCGCACCGGTGCCCGGCACAACACGCACCGCCTGGCCATTGGCACCGCGCGGGCCGCTGTAGGCCTCGGCAGGCAAGCTTTGGTCCAGCGTACGCACAGGCGGGCGCGCAGGCACGGCCAGCGGCGGCTGGACGTAAGCTTGGGGTTGCGGCGCGTAAACCTGTGGCTGGGGGGCATATACCTGCGGCTGGTAGGCTTGCGGCTCGGCTGCCAGCGGCGGCTCCTGCAAGCGGCGCACCGTCCGGTACCGCAGTTTGGCGCGGGGGGCGGTGCGGGCATGGCGTGGGCGGGCAGAGGCGCGTGGCTGCGGGTCAACCTGCGCCAGCACATTGGTTTGCGGCAATTGATAGCCCTGGAAGGAGCCGCCCATGCCGCCCGCCGTGCTCAATGCGTCATTGCCATAGCCGGCATTCTGGCCCAAAATCGGCAATTGCCTGTGGCCGAGGCCGCCCCCGACGGAAATGCCCTCCACCAGCCCCGCCAGCTGGTCGGCATTGACGCCGGTGCGGCACAGCCGGATGCGAAGCGAGGCAGGCTGTGGCTGGTTCAGGATGGCATTGCCGAGCGATGACAGGCGCGGGCTGGCCGGGCCGGACATGTCGTCGATCCATTGCCAGGCATAGATGCAGCGTTCGCCATTGCCGCGCCTGCCCGCCGCCAGGCCATAGGGGCCATAGCGGTTTTGCAGCAGGACATTGACCGGCTGCATGTCCATGCCCGGAAAGCGGGCTTCCAGCTCGCTGGCAATATCCGCATCGGTGGGTTTTTGCAGAGGGATCAGGTTGTCATAAACCTGATCCCCCTGCGGATTGAGGCGCATGGCGATGTCGATCCGGTTCTCGCCATGCGAGGAGCGGTCGCTGCCCAGCACGATTTCCTGGGAAATGCCGTCGGCATAGCGGCGCTCGGAAATGCCGATGACCCGTCCGGCGGCAGGCGGGAGCATGGCCGCCGCCGAACCGGTGGACACCGGTGTGGCGATGACGCCGGAGCCGGAGACAAACCCGCTGCCCAGATCATTGGCGCGATAATTGGCATTCTCCCGGGCGCAACCGGCCAGACCCAGGGCCGCAAGGCCAGCGAGAAGGAAGGAGTGGCGCAATGGCCTGATCATCTCAGCGGTTCCTTCCAAGGGTGCGGGAATCAATGGCACCAAGGCCCTGCCGGGATTCTTTGGTGGAGGTCTGGCGGTCGAGAACCTGGAACAGGCGCTCGGCTTCTTCGGTGCGGTCAAGGTGGAACAGCGACCAGCCACGCATCATCGACAGGTCGCGGGTTTCCGTCGTGTGGGCGATGCGCTGGTCCAGCGCGGCGAGCGCCTGGCGGTAATTGCCCTGATTGTAGAAACCCTGGGCGCGCTGGGCCAGCACGGCAATGCCGATCTCATTGCGGCGCTCCGGTGACATTTGGGCGGAATTAGCCGCCTGCACCGCCGAATCGGTCTGGTTGGCCCGCAGTTCGGCCAGGGATTTGCCATAAGCCGCGTCTTCACGGGTTTTGCCAAGGCCGCCCTGAATGGCCTGGTCGAACGCCAGCGCGGCTTCACGCGGGCGGTCGGCATTGAGCAGGCACCAGCCTTGGGTGAGAGCGCCCTGCGCCCCCCCCCCCCTGCCCCGCAGCCGCCACCATAATTGCGGACGGCGACAATGCTGTGCCGGGCGGGAGCGGCGGGGCGTTGCGATACAGCGCGGGCGCGGAACCGGAGCGGGGCGCGCGGTGCCGCGACAGGCTCCTGCGGCACCTGCGGGGCACTATAGGACAACGGCTGCGGCGCATAGGCAGGCTGCGGCGCGTAAACTGGCGCCGGGGCATAGGTTTGCGCCCCCGGATAAGCGGGCTGCGGCGCATAAACCGGGGCCGCCACGGGCTGCGGCATCTGCGGTGTGACCAGCGGCTGGTAGCCCGGCGGCAACAGGCTGGCAGGCGGCGGCACGTAGGCAGGCGAGACTGGTGCGGCAAACGCCGGCTGGGGCTGGAGCAATGTGCCGGTTGTCTGGAGGTCAAGCTGCTGCAAACGCGACTGCGGCCCCCCCGGTGGCCGGGGCTGCAACGGGAGCGGGGACGGTGGCAACGGAACACTGCCGAACTGGGCCAGCACAGGCACCAGCGCAGGCAAGGCCGCAGGCTGGCCGTAAACCGGCTGGTTCCAGCTGGTGGCCATGCCCTGGCGATAGCCGGGCGGCGGTACAAAGCGCAGCAATTGCATCATCGCCCCCTTGCGGCGCGGATCGGGTATATTGACATATTGCAGGGTGAACCCGTTGGTCTCGTACGGCATGGGCAACACGCCCGGCACCTTGCGGGCCAGCAGCGGCCAGGGCGGCAGCAGCGGCTCGGGTGCCTGCGCCAGCTGGGCGGCGGGCGGCAGGGCAGCTGCCGGGGCCGGGGTGGCCGAAGGCAGGCCGGTGGCAGCAAAGCGCAGCGGGTTTTGCAAATCCACCATCACCGGAAATTCATTCGGGTTGAACGGCGCGGGTTGCCAGGGTTCGCCATGATAGTTCGGCGCAAGCGCACGGTAGGGCTGCCCAGTCGGGCTGGGCACCCGCCCCCACGAATAGCGCCACAGCGGATCATGGATCGAGCCGGGGTAATTGGGCGCGGTGCCCACCGGATAGACCATCGTCGGGTCGGTCATCGGGTTGGGCATGACAGCTTCCGCGCCGTTGCCGGTGAGACTCATTTCGGCATTTTGCTGCAAGCCAATACCGGCATTTGCTGCGCCAATGGCTGGCCTGCCAGCCCCCGGAACCTGCTGATTGGGCTGAGGCATCTGAAACGCAGCGGCCTGCGGGGCTAGCACCGTCTCCTCGCAGGGGGTCGGCGGCAGGTAACGGTCATCGGGGAAAACCAGCGCCACCACTTTGGGGAACAGCCCGTCATAGCGGTTGACGGTTTCGATGAAATTCTTGCGGTCCCCCAGCCGGCGATAGGTCAGGGCAAGGCCATAGGCGGTCGCTTCCTTGGGAAACCAGGCATTGGCGCGCTGGAACCATTCCAGCGCGGTGTAATACTGGCAAGAATTATAGGCATACCAGGCCAGGGCCTGCGCACCTTCGCCCGAGGAATCATCCGCCGCCAGCTTGCCATAGCGGGCGAGCCGCTCGTCCTCGATATAGGGCGGCACTTCCTTGGTCAGGTCCATTTCCAGCAAATCGACATACAGCAGCTTGTTGGCGACATCATAGTCGCGCCAGGCGAACGCCACCTCTTCGGCTTCGCGGAACTTGCGGAGCTGGCGCAGTGAATGGGCAAGGCCGTGGGCAATCTTGGCATCGCCGCCCTTTTCCAGCGCATATTTGAACCAGTCCAGTGCTTCGGAAAACTCCCGGCGCTTGTAATGATACCAGGCGACGAGGCCGGGCTGGTTGGGGTCTTCCACCGTCCTTGAATAATCGGCAAACAGCTTGACGTGGTCCTGGTTGAGATCATCTTTGCGCTCGTCGTGCAGGAAGGCGCTGATCCGGGCGCGGGTCAGGTCGGTCAGGATCACGTCAAATTCGTTGACAGCATCGGCATTCTTGCGGCCAAGCTCATAGAGCTTTTCGACATCGGCCATGCGCAGTACGGCCATGGATTTTTGCAGGGTGGCGAGGCGCTCTTCGGGCTTTTCGTTGTCGCGCAGCAGGTTGAGGTAGATGCCGAGAGCCTCATTGTTTTGCTTGGCGCGTCCGTGGCTTTCGGCCAGGGCCCACATCAGCTCGACATCGCCGGTATCCACCGCATCGGGATCTTCCTTGGCGAGGCGGATCAGCTTTTTCCATTGCGCATCGCCGGACAGGGCCAGCATCTTGTGCCGGGTTTCCTTGATCCGGATTTTCAGCACGAGGTCGGCAGGGGCCTTCCAGCCGGGGTCTTCGTCCATGCGCGCGGCAATGCCCGCCTTCAGCTCGTCCAGCTTGTCGGCACCAAACAGGTCCCACAGCGGCTGGTCCTCCGGGCTGCCCTCACCAGTTTGCGGCTTGTAGAGGTCAGCCGGGGGGACATAGCCGGGATGAGCGGACTGCAAATGGTGGATTTCAGCTTCGACCCGGTCCTTTTGCCCTTGCTGCGCATAATAGCGCAGCGCTCCTTCATCGACCTTGGCCGCGCCAGCCTTGAGGGTGACAAGCACCGGGGTGCTCGCAACCGGGAGGGCTGGCTGCACCTGCGCATGCACTGGAGCGGCAAATGCTGCCGCACAGGTCACCGCAAGGGTCGGGAACAGCATTAGCCCTGCGCGCATGACGGAAATCTCATTTGAGTGGCAACAAGCGTGAGGGCGCGCAGGGTGGCGGGATAATAGTTTTCCCCGGCAATGACCGAGCGGGCATCGGGCGGCAATTTCGCACCGGTCAGCACGCAGGCGGTTAGCGCCGCAATCAAGCGGTAGCCGGTTTCGGTCATCATTTCGACAGACGCGCCAGTGTGCGTGTCAATCACCGCCATCTGGCCCTGGAGCTTTTCGCTCCAGAGCTTGTGGAACGGGGAGTAATGTTCCCGCTCGCCGACCCCGGCCCAGGCCATGTAAAGCGGAATGCGGATGGCATTATAGCCAAAGGTTGCCGGGAAACTGGCGGCGGCGGTGACTTGCCGGCCCTTGACCTCAACCCATTCGGGCGGGAGGCCGGCGGGCGTGGAGAATGTCGCCTTCAACAGGTCGAGGCCCGAATCCGTCAGCCCGGCCCAGTCGATTTCCGGTGCCACGATGTGGAGGCGGGAGAAGGCGGGATAGATGTAATACGACAGGTTCAGCACAGGCGCGCCCTTTTGCTCCTTCGCCGAGAAGCCGGCAACGCCGGGCAGCAGCAGCGAACCCATCTCGGTCTTGTAGATCACCACCTTGCGCGCGACTTCCACGGCAATGCGGCGGCCAGCGACACGGTAGGAGGTGTCGGCCCAGAATTCGGCGGCCTCGGTCAGCGCCCAGGCAATCAGAATGTCGCCATCGCTGGCATTGTTGGTGTCCGATACGCCGGGCCGCTTGTCCGGATCAAACCGCCAGGCCATCAACTCGTCATTGCGGACCAGCAGGTTGGAGCGGGTCCAGGCCCAGATGCGCTCGAACGCCGGACGGTCATTGGCGGCGACGGCCAGCAGCATGCCATAGCCCTGGCCCTCGCTGTGGCTGATCGCCCCATTGGCCGTGTCAATCACCCTGCCCTGCCCGGTGACAAAACGGCTTTTCCAGAATTGCCAGAATTCCGGACTTTTCAGCTGGCCGCCCAGAGCAATTTCGCCCGCGTCGAGGTCCAGCGAAGGCAAAGGCTCGGCCATTTTGTCTTTTGCCGCAGGGGCGGCGGGCAGGACTGCGGGCACAGCTTGCGCGGATGCCGCCGGGGACGCCGGAGCAGCGGGGCTGGCAGGCGCGGCATGGGCCGGGAGAGCCAGGCCAACAAGGCCCGAGAGCAGAGCCAGTTTCACGCAGCGCATCATG
The DNA here is from genome assembly GCA_043784745.1 of Hyphomicrobiales bacterium. Lineage (GTDB taxonomy): Bacteria > Pseudomonadota > Alphaproteobacteria > Rhizobiales > Beijerinckiaceae > JAYVYA01. The sequence continues at coordinate 1,397 of JAYVYA010000203.1, read as the reverse complement.
CGCGCCTCCCGATGTTCCTGACAAACAGCAGCGTCACCATGGCCAGCAGCATGGCCATGGCCAGCATCAGCGCGACATAAGCCCACCGGTTCAGCGAGAACCAGCCCGCCGAGATCAGCCGCAAATTGGAATAGGACAGCGCCTGGGTGGTGATGAAACGCGCGTCAGTTGCGGCCTGGCTGTTGACCTTTGCCTCATTGGTGTCGAGCGCCGCAATTTCGCCGCCGACCTGGCTCCAGACGCGGGGGTCCACCAGACAGAAAATGCTTTGTTTCAATGCCGACGGGGTAGGTGCCGTCACAACTGTCCAGATGCCTTCCCCGGATGAGCCGTGGTTTTTTTGCGCCAGCAGCAGGCTGGCGGTTTCGTCCACCACCGAAGTGCCCTCGCCGGGCGCTTTGCCGGCAAGCTGGTCGCGGCCCCAGCTGGCCTGTTGCAGGGCCCAGTTCCACGCCGGTCCGAACGAGAATCCATCCCAGTCCGGCAGCCGGGCCCAGGCAGGCCAGCGCATCCAGCTGCGCTTGCCATTCACTGTCTCATCCCATTGCGCTGCCAGGCCAACCGGCTTTTCCCTGCTGCCGACCACAGCGGCGGGGTCCGCCGCTGGTTTGGGCGGTTTGCTGGCAGTAGCGGCAAAAGCGGCAGCAGCTTTGGCTTTGACCCTGGTGTCGCGCATGCGGCATTCGGCCGGGAAGTTGCGCTGCAGGGCAATGCGGGCCTGCGTCAGTGCCTCATATTTTGAAAGCGCCTGGCTTTCCTCCTCCGACTTTGGCTGGAACGCCCGGGGCTTCCAGATTTGCGCCAGCTGGGCGGCGTCCAGCCCGGCAATTGCGAGGGCGGCGGGCGGCAGGTTTGGGGCCGCACCGACAACCAGCGTCGAGCCATCCTCAAGCGGCGGCGTCACAAGGCTCAGTTTGAGGTTGAGCGGCTCCCCGGCGGACAGCGACATGCGCGCCAGCAGCGTGGTAGCCGCCGCCACTGTCTCGGAATCGGGCACGGGAATATAGAGGTGCGAATTGAGTTTGGTGCCGGCAAACGGAAAGCCCCCGGTTGCCGTAATGGCCAGATTGGGCGACAGGGCGACACGGGCGATTACCGGGATCACCAGCTCGGTTTCATCCAGCAAGAGAAAGCGCTTCCTGCCGCTGGCTGCTGCCAGCGGATCGCAGGTGGCATCGTCCGCCGAGGGCACATGGGCATCAAGGTCGAGCCTGTTCAGGCCGGGGCGCAGCATGCCCAGCGGCAGGTCAATGATACGGCCTTTAAAAACCTCGCCGCCGGATTTGGCCAGCGAGCTGCCCACCGCAATCTTGGCGTTGATGCTGATGACAATCTGCGCCCCCGTTGCCAGGCCGGGCGCATAGCCGCCCGCCAGTTCCAGCGAAAACTTGGCATAG
>JAYVYA010000202.1:0-12294 GCA_043784745.1 Hyphomicrobiales bacterium | reverse complement strand
TCGTCTATTGCACCAACAAGGAGTTGGCCTTCGATTATCTGCGTGACCGGATGGAGATCGGCCAGGCCCCCGGCGAACTGGCCCTGAAAGTGGAGACCCTGTATGATCCGCACCCCCGCGCTGCCCGGTTGCGGCTTCGCGGCCTGCATTTCGCATTGGTGGACGAAGCCGACAGTGTTTTGGTGGACGAGGCCCGCACCCCGCTAATCATTTCAGGCCAGTCCGAATCGCTGATGGACGCCAAAACCGTGGAGGAGGCGCATGGACTGGCACGCGCCCTGGTCGAGGAGCAGGATTATTTCATCGTCAAGGAGGACCGCCGCATTTTCCTCACCCATGCCGGGCAGGTCCGGGTGGAGGCCTTTGCCGGTTCGCTCGCCACGCAATGGCGGAGCACTGTGGCGCGGGAGGAACTGGCGCGCCAAGCCCTGTCGGCGCTGCATTTGTTCCAGCGCGACACCCATTATGTCGTCAGCGACGGCAAGGTCGCCATAGTCGATGAATATACCGGGCGCCTGATGCCGGACCGGTTCTGGGGCGACGGCCTGCACCAGATGATTGAATACAAGGAAGGCTGCGACATGTCGGGCCGACGCACCACCATCGCCCGCATGACCTACCAGCGCCTGTTCCGCCGCTACAGGCGGCTGGCCGGGATGAGCGGAACCGTGCGCCCGGTGACGCGGGAATTGTGGGAGGTTTTCCGCCTGCCCGTCGTGGCCATCCCCACCAACAAGCCAGGGCAACGCCTGCACCGCCCAATTGTCGTGGTCGCGACTGTGGCGGAAAAATGGGCGCGCGTGGTGGAGCGCGCCCGCGAACTTCATGGCTTTGGGGCACCCGTGCTGATTGGCACGAGTTCGGTGGCCAGTTCGATTGTGGTGAGCCATGCGCTGGAAGCAGCAAGCTTGCCGCACCAGGTGCTAAATGCGCTGCAGGACCAGAAAGAGGCCGCAATTATTGCCGAAGCAGGTATGCCAGGACGCATCACCGTGGCCACCAATATGGCGGGCCGGGGCACAGACATTCATCTGGGGCCGGGGGTTGCCGCGCTCGGTGGCCTGCATGTGATCATGACCGAGCGCCACGATGCCCGCCGCATTGACCTGCAACTGGCGGGCCGTGCCGGGCGGCAAGGCGAGCCGGGCAGTTTTGAGGCCATCCTGTCGCTGGAAGATCCGCTGATGGACAAGGATGCGGGCATGGCTTCCTCGGCTCTGGCCAAATGGGCGCAGCGCCTGCTCGGCAGCTGGATCGGCGGAGCTGCCTCCGGCTATGCCCAGCGTCGCGCCGAGCGCCTGCACGCAAGGATGCGGGCCCAGCTGCTGCGCAGCGACCAGATGAGCCGCAAGACCCTGGCATTTACCGGGCGCACGGAATAAAGCCCGGACCGCGCACTTCCAGTGCGCCCTTGCGTGCAGGCAAACCTGCCCAGCGCGCCACACATGCAGCATCGGAAAGAAGCGCACTGGAAGTGCGCGGTCCGGTTAGGGCCTCACGCGCTGAACAGGTTGCGCGCCATGGCAGACAGCCAGCCTTCCCTCACTACATAGGACTGGTAGGCCGGCGCATCCGCGCCCGTCGTCGCCCCCTCCTGTGCCGGGGTGCGGTCGGCTTCAACGACCACCGGGGCGAGACCGGCGGGGGTGAAAAAGCCTTCCGTCTCGTCAAACAGCCAGGCTACCGCTTCCTCAAACAGGCTTTCCGCCCCACCCGTCCTCACCACGATTTCGCTGTTGCGCATGGCCTTGATGATGGCATTGGCATTGCCGTCCTCGCCGCCCAGGGACGCCAGAACCAGTGCCGGGTCCAGCGCCAGTTTCGGGGCCAGTGCCACTTTGACCGGCCTGCTGCCACCTGCCAGCAGGAGGCCGGCATTGGTCATCTTGCTGAAGTCGGGACCGGCGGGATCGACCGGCGGGATCGACCTGGCGGAGAAGAAATTGCTGCCTGCCCCGCTAACCGCGAGGGCCGGTGCCACCGCTTCCATCTCCGGCGCGATATAGGGAACCACCGGCTTGACCAGCGGCGCGACCGTAATGCCCTGGCCAACGGGCCCTGCCGGAAGCGCACTTGTCATCACCGAAGCGAGGTTGGTACCCAGGATTGATGTCCAGGTCGCAGGCAGGTTGGGGCTGGCGGGTGAGGTATTCAGCGCCGATGCCGCAATAGCGGTGATGTTGGACAGGATCACCTTGTCGGTGGCGCGGTTGAACACGATGGTATCGGTCAACCCGGCGGGATTGGCCGCTGTGCCGCCATAAATGGTGTTGAAGCCCCAGCCGCCGCTGATCTGTGCGTTGCCCGACCCGGCGTGGATAATATCATCCCCAATCGACCCGTAGATTATGTTGTTGCCCGAGCCACCAAGGATTGTGTTGGCATCGACAGTGTATTTCGACGGTGCGGTGGCATTCGCCTTCCAGGGCTGCAGCGCGCCGAGCAGCCCGAAGCCAAGGGCATAATTGAAATTGGCCGTGGAGGACACGCCCGGCAAGCCGGACGGATAGGCGCTGAACCCGGTGATCAAGCCCGGCGTGCCGCCGACAACCGGCACCAGACTGGCAATGCCCGCAAATATCCGCGCATTGCCGGACCCGGCATTAATCGTGTTGGAGTCAATCGTGATGCTGGCGGCATTCGGCCCGTTGAAGATGAAGCCGCCAGCGCTCGACCAGTCCGTCAGCAGCTTTTGCGCCAGATACGCCGAAGCACCCCACGAATGGGCTGTCGCCGAAGCCAGCGAGTAATTGCCGAGGAACAGCCGGTCCAGCGCGGTAACCATTACCGCCTGAATGGTCGCAGAACTGGTGCCCGCCGTCGTGCCTGCCAGCACAGGATCCAGCACAATACCCAAAGTGCCCACCAGCAGGCTGGCGCCGGCATCACCGGTAATCTTGTCATTGGCAATGTTCAGCACATAGCCAGCGCCGCCCTGGAACAATTGCTGGGCAGCAGCGCTGTTGCTGGCTGAGAACGGGTGCAGGTTTGCCAGCTGCGCCGCCAGCTGGGCGTTATAGCCCGTCTCCAGCGCGGTCAGCTGCGTGGCCAGATCGGCCAGCGGCTGGGCAGCCACACCGCTCGCCCAGTTGGGCGTGGCGGTGTTGAAGCCCGGCATCACGACAATGCCATTGTTGCCGATGATCAGATCGACCCCGTTGACCGCATCGGTCAATGGCGCAATCGTCACATTGTTGAGCATCATCTCGTGCGTTGCGGCCCGCAGCGGCGCATTCGGATTGAAAGTGCCACCGAACTGGCTGGCCGTAGCGAAGGCCGCAATGTCCTGATTGCCCGCTTCATGCACCACATAGGACAGGTTGGCCACCACCTGCTGCATATTCAGCAAATGGGTATCAAAAGCCGCCGCATTCTGTGCCAGCGTTCCCGATCCCGGTGCAAAGGCTACGCCCGGCACCAGATACTGGCCGACATTGCCGATGATGGTGTTGTTGCCACTGCCATAGATGATCGTCTCGTTGCCGGACGAAATCTTGTAGGGCGTGGCCTGGCCTCCCAGCACGTCCAGCGCATCCTGCGCTGTGGAAAGCGCCGAGAACTGGTTGAGCAGGCTGATCATCGAGGCGGAGAGGCCGCCCAGCTGCGTATCGATATTGGCAATGCCAGTGGTGGGCAAGGCACCGATGACGCCGTAATTGCCGAACACGACATTGTTGCCGTTACCCACAGTGATGATGTCATTGCCGCCGAGCATGGCGGCATTGTGGATCACGTCCGGCACCACGCTGGCATAGACCAGCTCGTTGTTGCCGTTGGCGAGCCGGAGGTTGCCGCTCTGTGCATAGGTTTGCACCGCGCCGTCCACCGCTGGCCCCAGTTCCAGTTGCGGCATGTTGGGCGTCAGCACCGAGGGCAACAGGTTGGCCGACGGCGTCACCAGCTGGCCGTTGTAGGGCAGGGCGAAACCAAGGCCCGCGCTGGCCTGCAGCAGGAAGCCGTTGACGATATGCGGGATGTCGGTGGCGTACGACACGGTGTTGGAGGCGCGGTTACCGAAAATCACATCATTGCCGTTGCCAGCGGTGATCTGGTCGCTGCCGCGCGACCCGATGATGACCGTGTTGGCATTGCCCACCTTGACTGCGCTCCCCGCTTCCGCCTGAACCGCCACCAGCAGAGCCTCGGTCTGCCAGGCACCGTTGGCATTGGTGACATTGCCGCCTGCGCCGTCAAATGTCCCGGCCAGCAGGATCGCATTGGCATTGATCAGCGAAGCCGAGAGATTGGCGAGTTGCGCCGCACTGGCCGCCGAGTCAATGGCGACCGAGCCCGTGATTGTGCCGATTTGGTCCAGCACCACGTCGCGGTGCCAGCTGCCATCGGAATTCAGCAACGGTGTGACCCCATCCGCCTTGTAGGCGCGGTAGATCATGCCCTGTCCGGCGACGATGATCGACCCGGCCGCATTATTGGCGGCGGCCAGACCGGCGGTGATATTGTTGGCACCAAGGCCCCCGACGATTTCATCGCTGCCTGTGCCAACAACAATCGTGTCAGCGCCACCGGCACCATAGACCCGGTCAAAGCCGTTGCCGTCGGTGATCATGTTGGTGCCACCCAATGTCGGGTCAAACAGGGTGACCGAGCGGATGACATCGCCGAACGGGGCCGGATTTTTCGCCCAGGTCCAGCCCTGCCAGGTGCCGCCGGTAATGGTGCGGGTGATCTGGCCGTTGCCGGCCAGGATGACGTCATTGCCCGAGCCGCCATTGATGATCTCGTTGCCGGTGATGCCGCCCTGCACATTATTGCCGCCGATAATGTCATTATCGCCGTCCACCGCGCCCGCCGCCGCCGCCGCGACATTGATTGTATTGTTGCCCGGCCCGCCCACGACATAATTGCTGCCGGTGCCGGTGGTGATGGTGTTGTTGCCCCAGCCTGCCTTCGGGCCGGTAAAGACCGAGAACACATCGGCATTGGCCGGCAGGCCATGGTCGGTGCTCCAGCTTGCGAAGGCCCCGAAGATGGTGTTGTTGCCGTCGCTGCCGGTGATGACATTATTACCGCCACCGCCGAAGATGTAGTCATTGCCGGTGCCCAGCATCGTAATCGTGTTGCTGCCACCAAAGGTCGGGTCGGTGCTTTCTACATTGAGCGGGTTGAGCACGCCGGAGACAATGCTGAAATTGGCATAGCCGTCATTGCCCAGCACAATATTGGTGCCAGCGCCGGGCAGCACCATTTTGATAACATTCGAGCCTGGGCCGCCGAAGACGACATTGTTGCCCGAGCCGATGATGATGGCATTATTGTCGGCACTGCTGGCCGCTATGGCCGCGGCAGTGGCCTCTGCCGCCAGCGTCGAATACATCTCGTAGACAAAGCCGTCGATGAAATTGGCAAAGCCGTTGCCGCCAATGATCTCGTTGGCCCCATTGCCTACCGTGATCGCATTGGCACCGGAACCGCCGATGACAACATTATTGCCGTTGCCAGCCACAATCACATCATTGCCGCGCGCGGCGGGAGCCGTGCTGTAGACTCGGGCCATGGCCCCGTTGCCCAGGAAATCCGCTTGGCCATTATGGCCGAGGATGACATTGTTGCCGTCGCCTGCCCCGATGCCATTGGCCCCGTCGCCGCCCATCAGCAGGTTGATGCCATTGCCCACCTTGATCGTGTCATCGCCACCGGTGCCGGTGAACAAAGTCTGGACCGAGGTCAGCTGGCCTGCTGCGGTAAAGTCTGCCTCGCCGCTGTCCCCCAGCACGACATTATTGCCATTGCCCAGCGTGATCTTGTCATTGCCGCCGCCGCCAAAGACGACATTATTGCCATCCCCTGCCGTGATCGTGTCATTGCCGCCAGACAGCGGATCGGTCGAGGCGATTTTGGTTAGGATCGCATTGGCAAAAGTGGCATAGCCATTGTCGCCCAGAATGATGTTGCCCGAAGGAGCCGAGGCCAATGTCAGCACGGTAATGCTGTCGTCGCCCACACCGCCGAAAATCACATTGCCGCTGTCCTGGACATTGATGGTGTCATTGCCCCCAATGGAGGGGTCGAGCGTTGCCAGATAGGTCATCTGGCCCAGGATGTTGAACAAAGCTTCGCCGTTGTCGCCAATGATCACGTTTTTCTTGCCGCCGATGAAGATTTCATCGTTGCCGATGCCGCCAATCACGATCGACCCGCCGGAACCGCCCGCCGTCGGTTGGCCGCCAACAAGCAGCCCGCCGATCTGGTCGTTACCGCCATACAGTGCATCGGTCGAGAAGATTTTGGTCAGGATGCCGCCAGTGAAATCGGCCTCGCCATCGTCGCCGAGGATTACATCGGTGCCGACCAGCCCCATCAGGATTCGGTCCGCCCCCGTGCCGCCAATCACGATATTGTTGCCGCCGCCCAGCGTGATCAGGTCATCGCCCGAGGCACCGGGAACGGCATTGAACACCGGATTGGCATAGGTGGAGAACACCGAAGTGATAATACCGGTCAATTTGGCGAAATTGACGGAGCCGCTGTCACCAACCACGATATCATTGCCGGTGCCCGAAGTGATGCTGTCCGCACCGATGCCGCCAACGATGACATTATTGCCGTTGCCAGCCTTGATCGTGTCGTTGGCACCATAGATCAGACCGCCGAGCGCGGGGTCAATTACTGCGGAACCGTCCGCCAGTTCGGCTGTCGTTGCCCCTGCAATGAGGGTGCGGCTATAGGTTGCTGTTCCATCCGCGATGGAACCGCCGGCGGGCACCACCCAGAACCTGAGCCTGCCATTGTCTCCGAAGACCACGCTATTGCCATTGCCGACACTGATATTGTCAGCGCCGGTGCCGCCCAGGATGACATTGTTGCCGTCCCCGGTCGTGATCGTATCATTGCCGCCCCAAACTTGCGCAAGGGTCTGGATTGTGACGAGCATACTGCTCCAGGTGTTTGGACCAAGCTGCACCAGCGTGAACCTTGTGCGGCCGTTGTCGCCGACGATCACGTTGCCCGAGGGGGCTGTGCCGACGGTATGAACGTCAATTGTGTCGGCACCGGAGCCGCCAAATATCGTGTTGCCGCCGTCCGATACCGTGATCTGGTTGTTGCCATAGTAGGAGACGTTCGTGGTCAGCGCCCACAGCAGCGGGCCCCTTGTATCAAACGTCGCCTGGCCATTGGCGCCGATGATAATGTTGTTTGCCCCGCCGATGTTGATCTCGTTGCTGCCATCGCCGCCGATGACGACAGAACCGCCGGAGCCGCCAGCCGTCAGTTTGCCGGCTACGATTGCGCCGCCAATCTGGTCGCCCGCTCCAAAAAGCACATCGGTCGAGAAGATGGTGGTCAGAACACCGCCAGTGAAATCGGCCTCGCCATTGTCGCCAACCACAATATCCTTGCCAACAGAGCCCATCAAAATCTGGTCCGCACCCGAACCGCCGATGACGATATTGTTGCCGCCGCCCAGCACGATGACATCATCAGCTGTAGCCGCCAGATCCGCGCTGAATGCCGGGTTGGCAAAGGTGGACACGATCTTTGTGATTTTGCCGCTCGCCTGGTCGAAACTGGCCGCTCCGCTGTCACCCAACACAATATCATTGCCGGTGCCGGACGTGACCTTGTCAGCCCCGACGCCAGCCACAATCACATTATTGCCATTGCCGGCCTTGATGACATCAATGCCGCCATAAACGAGGCCGCCCGCTGCCTGATCGTCACTCTGGCTGCCATCGGCCAGTTGCGCCGTGGTCTCAGCCAGATAGAGCGTGCGGGACCAGGCTGCATCGCCCGTCGCCACCGATCCGCTCGCCAGCGCCACCGAGAATTTTAGCAAGCCGTTGTCGCCAAAGATCACGCTGTTGCCGTCGCCCACCGTAATCTGGTCCGCGCCCGTGCCACCCATGATGACGTTGTTGCCATCCCCGGTGGTGATCGTGTCACTGCCGCCGAAGGTCTGCGCATTGGTTTGCAGCGAGTTCAATACGCTGCTCCAGGTCTTCGCACCAGTCTGCACCAGTGTGAAGCTGGCACTGCCATTGTCACCCACAATCACATTGCCTGATGGTGAGGTGCCGACGGTCTGAACCTGAATGTTGTCGAGGCCAGAGCCGCCAAATATCGTGTTGCCGCCGCCCGAGACCGTAATCTGGTTGTTGCCATAATAGGAAACGTTAGTGGTTTCAGCCGTCAGGATCGGCCCGCTCGCGTCAAACGTCGCCTTGCCGTTGGCACCGATGATGGTGTTGTTTGCGCCGCCAATCTTGATGGTATTAGCGCCCGAACCGCCGATGATGGTGCTACCACCCGAACCGCCAAAGCCGTTGCTGGCCCCCGTAATCGAGTTGTTGCCGGCATAAAGCGGATCAGTCGAGAAGGCCTGCGTCAGCACGCCGCCTACAAAGTCAGCTTCACCATTGGCGCCAATGACCACGTCCTGCCCTTGCGAGCCGATGACGATCTGGTTCGCGCCCGAGCCGCCGATCACGATATTATTGCCATTGGCCAGCGTGATCTTGTTGGCCACCGAATAGGTGACGTCCTTCGAATTTACCCTGGTCACAACGCCCGCATTGAACGTGGCGATGCCATTGCTGCCCACCACGATATTTCCGCCATCCCCGACAACCTTGATACTATTGCCGCCCGTGCCGCCGACAGGCTGGGCCCCGGAGCCGCCCATGATCACATTGCCGCCGTCCGCGACGGTGATCGTGTTGGCATAGCCGCTCGCTGGCGTGTTGGTCTCCGCCAGTGTGAGCTTGCCGTTCTGGTCGAATGTGCCGTCGCCATTATTGCCGATGACGACATTGCTGGTGCCGCCAACCAGAATGGTGCTGCCGCCCGCGCCGCCAACAATCACGCTATTGCCGGAACCGGCAAAGCCGCCGTTGACGCCCTCGATCAGATTGGCCCCGCCAAGGGTCGGCGCAAGGCTCCTGAAGCCGACCAGCGTGCCGCTGTTGTTGTAATCGGCCTCGCCATTGGCCCCGAAGATTACGTCGGCACCCTGGTTGCCAACGATGATCGTGTTGGAACCCGCGCCGCCGAAGATGACGTCATTATTACCGACCGTGATCTGGTTATTGCCGCCCAGGCTGAAGTTGACCGAGGCCGCCAGCGTGATGATGTCATTGGCCGTTCCAAGAATGCCGAAGGGATCGACAAGGCGGGGGGTTGCGGCCTCGCCAACGATGGTCAGCGTGCCATAGGCACCGAACACCACGCTTGCGCCCGAGCCATTGACAGTGATGGTGGCATCTCCCGCCCCCAGCGAGCCATTGTTCATGGCCGTTGCATCATTGGCAATGGTCAGCAGCAGGCTTTGCAAATCAAGCCGCGAGGAGGAGCCGATCAGCGAGGCCATAGTGCCGCCAACCGTGAAGCTGGAATCGGCGAATATGTAATTGGCCGGCCCGGAAGCGACAATCGTGTCGCCGCCTGCGCTGCCCGCGATCCAGTTGTTGCCCTTGCCGCCGGTCAGATGGTCGGCATTGGGCCCACCGACAATGACAACCGTGCCAGTGGCATTGGAGGCGTCAATCGTTTCTGTGCCAAAATTGGTGAAGCTGTAGCCATTGCCGGTAAGCGCGCCGGGTGCTGAATTATATTCAAATCCGCTGGCCGATTCCGCCCCATAGAGCACCAGCGGGTCGCTGCTGGCCGTGACCAGGATGGTGTTCGAGCCACCGCCGCCTTCGATAATCATCGTCGTCGGAGTCGGGGTCAGGCCGCCATTATTGAGCGTCGCCTGCGTCGTGTTGATGGTGAAGCTGTCATTGCCTTTGCCGAGCAGAACCTGCACCACACCGAGATTGACGAAGTCGATCCCGCCCTGGAAGGTCGAGGTCTTGTTGCTGATCGAGTTGGTGTAGGTCAGGGTCTGGTTGCTGGCGGGCAGGCCGAGGCCCGAGAGATTGTCGCCAACTTCGCCGTTGGAATTGAGATTGCCGGGCGAGAACAGGCCGGTCGAAAGCGTCGTCAGCGAACCCGTCAGGTTCCTGGTTTCGCCATCGGCGTAAACGTAGAGCGCGTCCACTGTGCTGCCTTGCTGGCCAATGACATTGGTCGGCTCCAGCGCCGGGAACTGGGCGTTGAGCGTTTCATAAGGCAGCGCGATCGCCGCAACCAGCGTCGGCTGGCCCGGCGTGGTTGCGCCGTCGATGACCAGCGGGCCAAAAATCTGGTCGAGCTTGTGGGCCTGGTTGGGGAAGTTGATGACCGACGAAGCCGGCACATTGCCCTGTGTCGTCGCTGTTGCCGGCTGGTAATTGGGATTGACATTCAGCGTCACCGTGAGCGGCACATTCCAGTTGCTCGCGTTAAACGTGGCCGTCTGGCTGGCCGCGCTGAAGCGGCCGTCCGCGCTCGACCCCAGCGTCAAGCCATCGCCGAGCAGGTTGATGGTAACCGGTGCTGTCGGGGCCTGGGTGAGAACGATCTGGTAGGTATAGTTCTGCACCGGATTGCTGGAGACGGCGGCCGCACCCTGCGGCTGCAACAGCAGCACCCCGGCAGTGTTGGTGGCGGCAATGGTCAGGCTGATGTCCCCAGCATTGGTGCCGCTGGCAAAAACCTTCTGCTCGCCCGCTTGCGGGTCAGTCGAGGTAATGATGTTCTGGATGCTCACCGCGACGTCGCCATGCAGGCCGGCAAGGGCCGAGTTGACGGTGACCGCCTGTGCTACATTCCAGTTGCCTGCATTGAAGGTCAGACTCGTGACGGAATTGCCGTTCGAGGTGAAGGACAGGTGCGCGTCCGAGGCATCAGCCGTCGTGGCGTTGAGCGCTACGGTAACTGTCTCATTGGCGGCGGGCTGGCGGTTGAGCGATACATTGTAGGTATTGCTGGTCTGCGTGTTGCCGGTGCCGCCCAAAATCGTAGCTGACTGCGTGCCATTGTCAAGGATGACGCCGGTGGCGCTGTATTTGACGGTAATTTTGGTCGAGGGCACGATGAGATCGCCGAGGGACGGCTGGTCCTTGCTGACAATAGCCGCCGAGACAATGATCGTTTCGTCACGGGTGTAGCTGAAATTGCCGTTAAGTGGTGCAGCGCGCACGGCCACTGTCTGCGGGCCGCCCTGGCCGCCGGTGAATTTCAGGGTCGCGTTGGCTTTCCAGCTATTGCCGCCATCGGTGGAAATCTGCAGGCCAACAGCGCCTTGCGAGGCCCATTCTTTCGACGCCAGCGTTGGGGTGATGTTGACATAGGCCACAGCGCCAAGCGCCAGCGCCACAGGGGCGCTGACCGCGATGGTCGCAAACGAGGCCGGATCATTGGCGTGCACAAAAGTCTGGCTCGGGGCAGCGATGATGGCAGCCCCCGCGCCGCCGACGGTCATGCTGATGCCGGGGACGAAAATGCCCTTGTAAAACGGGTCCGTCGTTGTGACGCTGGCATCAGTAACGCTGGAGACGCCCTTGGTGTTGAAGGAGACGACCGTGCCCGCCACGTCGCCGCCGACATTGAAGGTGTCGCCGCCCGCGCCGCCGTTCAGCGTGGTGATGACATTTTTTGGCGTTGAAAGAACGTAGAACGTGTCGCTGCCTTCCAGACCGTCGATCGTGATCGCCTGAATGTTGGTATAGGCAATGTTGAGGCCTGCGCCAAACACGCCATCCTTGGTGACAACAAAGGTGTCATTGGCCTCTGTGCCAAGGATCACCAGCGTGTTGAAGCCGGTGCCGCCCTCGATATTCACGGGGGCATTGACATTATACTGGATCGTGTCTTTGCCCGAGCCGCCCTTGACGTTGATATGCGTGCCGGCTGCGACGAGGAAGGCACGCACGACGAACGTGTCATCCCCGCTGCCACCGATGAGCGACAGGTCGGCCTTGTTGGAATAGACCTCGAACGTATTGGTGCCGGAGCCGCCGTAGATTACGGTGGTTTTGTTGATACCGGCGGAGAGCTGGCCGACCGTTGTCAGTGTCAGGTCGACATGGTCGGCCAACAGGAAGGACGGGGAGGCATTGTTGATGGATCCGGTTCCGGCATTGACCGCACTGACATTGTAGATTTGGCCGACCTGGAAAGCGTCATTGCCATTGCCCGCATTGATGGTCATCACCGCCGAATTGCCGTCCAGTGCGAAATAATTGCCGCCGCTGGCACCCGTCGCCAGATTGTTGACGAGGCCCGCCGTGACATTGCCGCCGTTGAGGTGGATGCCGCCAGTCATGGTCTGGTCGTAATTGATGCGCTGGTAGGTGGCATCAAAGCCCGTGCGGTTGGACACGCCGCTACCGTCGGTTTCGAGAATGGCGACAAAGCTGTCGCGGGCGAGCCAGGTTTGGCCGGTTGCGGTGGTCGCACCATTGATGGTCAGCG
>JAYVYA010000201.1:0-25259 GCA_043784745.1 Hyphomicrobiales bacterium | reverse complement strand
TGTTTCCTTGGCCTTGGTGTTATATTCGGCTTCAACCGCCGCCAGAGTTTCCGCCGCCGTCTTCTTGCCGGTGAGGAAATCGGCAACATTGGCGCCGGTGGCGGCCTGCATGATGCCCAGCGCCGGCGAGGCGGGGTAGGATGGCGCGCCGCCCTCCGCACTGGCCACGGCACCGGCGGCGAGGCGACCGGGGACAAAGCCCTTCACCAGCCACACAGCCGCATTATTGTTGGCTTTGACGGTTTTCTCGTCGAGCCCTTCCATGACGAGGCGGAAGGCGGCGTCCGCTTCTGCATCACTGATGTTCTTGGCAATGGTGACACCGTCCCACCACAAAGTGGTGGCGGGCTTGCCACCGGCGACGGCGGCGGGGGCCGCAGCCATGATCACCTTGCCAACCACCCTGGATTCCTTCTCGTCATCCATGGCCCCGGCGCGCGAAGCCCAGAAATTGGCCATCGCCACCTTGCCCTGCTGGAACTGCTTTTGCAGCACGGTGGAATCCGAGGTCAGGTATTCCGGGTCCATGTAAGCGGTCAGCGCCTTCATCATGGCCAGGGTTTTCAGGCCCGCCTCGCCGGTTACCAGCGTCTTGTTGGCATCGTCGAAAAACTTGCCGCCCAGGCCCAGATACATGTTGGTGAATTCTTCGCCCAGGTTCCAGCCCACCTTGTAGGTGCCGCCCAGCGGATAATCGATGGCCTTGGCGGCCTTGATCTTTTCAGCCGCTGCCAGGAGCTCGTCATAGGTTTTCGGCACGGCGATGTTGAGGCTTTTCAGAATATCTTCGCGGTACATCAGGTGCTGGGCATTGACCATCATGGCGATGGCCATGATCTTGCCGTCGATTTTCACCAGCTGGTTGGGCTGGAGTTTCTGGCCATATTTCGCCACCAGCGTATCCAGCGGGCGAATCAGGCCGCCCCTGAGCAAGGGAACGATGGTTTCGTTGGCGACGCCGCCGATCTGGTAGAGTGAGGGGTTGGCCCCCATGGCGGTGGACTGCTTCTTGGCAAAATCCTGGTCAAGGTCGGCGGTAAAATTGCCGCATTCGGCCATGACGGCGGTAACCGCTTTCCAGGCTTCGAACCCGGCGGTCAGCGATTTCAACGGCACGTCGTTTTTGAAGCTGCACGCCGCCTGGGCGGAGGCGGCAAGGATGAGGGTGAGGGCGGTGGCGCAGAGGATTTTTTTCAGCATGTTTTTCTCCCGTTGGTCTGGTTTTGGTTGTTTATCTGTCGGGGGCGATCCGCATTCCCGTGGAATGGTCGAACAGGTGGCAAATTCTGGCGGGAACGTGAAAGCGGATGGGATCGCCGATCCGCGCACGGAAATCGCGCGGCATTTTGGCGGCCAGCATCGCCGCACCTGACCGGATGGTGACGAGGGTGGCATCCCCCAGCAGTTCCATGCTGTAGACCGGGGCACCGACATCGCCCGCCTCCTGCGCCAGCGTCACGTCCTCCGCACGGAAACCCAGCGTCACCTTGCCTGAAACCTGGGGGTTAAGCCCGGCAATGCGAATGTTGGGAGCATTGAACGTACCATCTGAAATCTCGCCCTCGACCAAATTCATCGCCGGAGAGCCAATGAAACCGGCGACAAAGAGATTGGCGGGGTTGTCATAAATTTCGGTGGGCGATCCCACTTGCTGGAACGCGCCCGTGTTCATCACCACCACCCGGTCGGCCAGGGTCATCGCCTCAATCTGGTCGTGGGTGACATAGACAGTGGTGACGGCCAACTCGTGCTGCAAATTCTTGATTTGGGCGCGGGTGGAGACGCGCAGCTTGGCATCGAGGTTGGACAGGGGCTCGTCCATCAAAAACACAGCCGGTTCGCGCACAATGGCGCGGGCCAGAGCCACGCGCTGGCGCTGCCCGCCGGAGAGTTCGCGCGGGCGCCGGTGCAGCAGGTCGCCCAGTTCAACCATGCTGGCCGCCTTGCGCACCCGTGAATCATGGGTGGTGGCATCCACCTTGCGCACCTTGAGCGGGAAGCGGATATTCTCGTAAACCGTCAGATTGGGGTAGAGGCCGTAATTCTGGAACACCATGGCGACATCGCGGTCCTTGGGTTCCAGATCGTTCACCACCCGCCCGCCAATCAGGATTTGCCCCTCGCTGGGGTCCTCCAGCCCGGCAATCATCCGCATTGTCGTGGTTTTGCCGCAACCCGAAGGGCCCAGAAACACAATGAATTCCCTGTCGGCAATGGCAAGGTTGATCTCGCTCACGCCCGTGAACGCGCCCCAGCGTTTGGTCACCCCTTTGAGCGCTACCTCAACCATTTTTCCCACATGGATTTATTGCTCCGGGCGTCACCCGGCTTTCGCAGAATTTGACAGAAACTGAATACGTATGCAATATCCTTTGCAAGATATTTTGCCTGCAGGAGAGGCGGGCATGACCGCGCAGTTTGACAACATTGCCAACAAGCGTTTTGCCCGCCGGGTGCTGGGTGCGCTGGCCGAGGCGACGCCCGCCACCCTGCACCAGCGCCTTGGCGAGGCCTACCATTCCAACGCCGAATGGCGTGGCTCCTACCCGATGAATGAGGTCAGCGGTATTGAAGCCATGGCTGAAAAAGTCTGGTGGCCCTTGCTTGACGCTTTCCCCGATCTGGAGCGGCGCGATACGATCCTCATCGGTGGCCAGAGCCATGGCGGCGAGGTGGTGGCCATGGTGGGCCATTACTGTGGCACTTTTCGCAAGGACTGGCTGACGATTCCTGCCACCGGCCGCCCCGTCTACCTGCGCTATGGCGAGGTCCACCGGATAGAAAACGGCAAGATTGCCCAAAGCACCGTGCTGCTGGACGTGCTGGACGTGATCCGTCAGGCCGGTTTCTGGCCCCTTGCCCCCAGCTTGGGCACGGAGGAAATGTGGCCCGGCCCGCTGACGGGCGATGGCATTGTGCTGGAGCCGCAGGACCCCGCAGTCTCCGCCGCCAGCATAGCGCAAACTCTGGCCATGCATGGCACGCTGGGGGCTTATGACGACCATGCCGGCCTTGGCCGCGAAGGCCTGCTCCACATGCCGCAAATCCAGCACTGGCATGACAGGATGATGTGGTACGGCCCTGCCGGCATTGGCACCACGCGCGGGCTGCAGGGCTTTGTCGATTACCACCAGCTGCCTTTCCGCATGGCCTTCCCCAACCGGCGCGGCGGCAATCACTACATCCGCATTGGCGATGGCCCCTACTCCGCCACCGGCGGCTGGCCGTCGATCCATGCCGACCATCTTGGCGGCGGTTTCTGCGGCACTGCCCCCACCGGGCGGACCGTGACGATGCGGGTAATGGATTTTTACCTGCACCACGAGGGCCTGATCCGCGAAAACTGGGTGCCGCTGGACATCCTCCATTTGCTCAAGCAGATGGATGTCGATGTGTTTGCCCGGATGCAGAGTATTTTCAAACGGGGCAGGTAAAATATCGCGCGACCCGGCTGATCCGCACGCCGGAGCGCCAGGAATGTTTTGATGGCAAGAGGCAACATCACATCGGGGGACGTGGCGCGGCTGGCAAACGTGTCGCAATCGGCGGTCAGCCGGACGTTTTCGACCGGTGCCAGTGTCTCGCCTGCCACGCGCGGGCGGGTTATGGCCGCTGCCGAGCAATTGGGCTACCGCCCCAATGCGCTGGCGCGGGCGATGATCAGCGGTCGCTCGCGGCTGATTGCCATTCTCGTCGCCTATCTCGACAACCAGTTTTATCCCCTGGTACTGGAGCAGATGTCCCGGGCTTTTCAGGCGCGGGGCTACCAGGTGCTGCTCTACATGACCGAGCCGGGCGATCAGGACATCATCGTCCAGAAAATGCTGCAATATCAAGTGGAAGGCATCGTGATGGCGTCAGCGACCCTGTCCTCCGGCCTGGCGCGGGAATGCGTCAAGACCGGCACGCCGGTAGTCCTGTTCAACCGCTACGTGCCGTCGTCGCCCAGCAGCAGCGTCATCTCGGACAATATCGAGGGGGCGCGCAGCCTGGCCCATTTTCTGGTGCGCGGTGGCCATGGCAAAATCGCCTTCATCGCCGGGAACGAGGATTCCTCCACCAGCCGCGACCGCGAGGCGGGGTTTTGCAAGGGGCTGGCAGAATGCGGACAACCCTTGTTTGCCCGCGCCGTGGGGGGCTATACTTTTGCCGGCGCAGCCGATGCCGCCCGGCAGATCATGGCCGAGCCGGAAAGGCCGGATGCGATTTTTGTGGCCAATGATCATATGGCCTTTGCCGTCATGGATGTGCTGCGCGGGCAATTGCGGCTGAAAATCCCGGAAGATATATCAGTCGCCGGTTATGACGATGTGCCGGAAGCCGGCTGGGGCGGCTATAGCCTGACCACGGTGCGCCAGCCGGGCGAAGCCATGGTGGAAGCCACTGTTGCGATCATGCTGGAGCAGGTGGAAAAACGGGTCGTCAACCGGCGCGTCGCCATTTTGCCCTCCCTGCTCGTTGCGCGAGGCTCAGCCAGGCTGCCTGCTGACGGCAAGCCGAACCTTGGGGCGGGATGAGGCCCCTTGTGTTTTCGCGCTCCGTATCAGACATAGGCCCCATGCAACGAACCTTCGCCCTTTTCAAAATTGCTTACCAGCGCTTTGACGAAGACGATGGCTGGGCCATTGCCAGCCACATTGCTTTGGCTGGGTTAACGTCAATGTTCCAGTTCCTGATATTCCTCACGGCCCTGGCCGGATTTCTGGGGTCCAAGGAAATGGCCGACCAGGTGACCAGCCTGATGTTTGAGGCTTGGCCGGCGGTGGTGGCCGCGCCTCTGGCCGCCGAAATCCACAATGTGCTGACCCAGACCCATGGCGGACTGCTGACGCTGGGCGCGGTGCTGGCGCTGTATTTTTCCTCCAGCGCCGTGGAAGCTTTGCGCATCGGCCTCAACCGCGCCTATAATGTGCGGGACATGCGCGGCTGGTGGATGTTACGGCTGGAATCCATCGCCTTTGTGCTGCTGGGCTCGCTGGCGGCGCTGGCGCTCGGATTTCTGATCGTGCTGGGGCCGCTGATTTGGGCCAATGCGCTGAAATATGCCCCGGCGCTGGGCGAATTATTCTGGCTCGTCAATCTGGTGCGCTATGCCATCACGGCGCTGATACTGGCGGCCACATTATTGCTGGCGCATAAATATCTCGCTGCCGGGCGACGGCGGTTTGGCGATATCTGGCCCGGCGTTGTGCTGACCTTTGTGCTGTCGCTGTTGTTTGCCGAGGTCTTCGGTTCCTATCTTGCCGCTTTTGCCTCCAATTACGTCACCACCTATGCCGGCCTGGCATCGGCCATGGTGGCGCTGGTATTTCTGTATTCGCTGGCGGCGATTTTTGTGTATGGTGCCGAACTGAATGCGGTGATGATGTCGCGACGGCGGTAATGCTGCGGACCGGCAGCCTTCAGGTTTGCCCGTGCCGGCTTGGAACTGACAGGCGAACCTGAAGGTTCGCGGTCCGCCTTTTTTCACAAATGCGAATCAACTTGGCAATCGCGTCAAAACAGCGTAACACCTAAGCCAGTTGGTGCCTGCCCCTTTGCGAAGGTGGCGGTGATTCTTGAATCCGGTGCGTTTGGTGCCCGTCTTTTTGGACGTGGCCCGCCGGGAGTTCAAGGTCGGGGCTCCATTGATCCGTCACACTCTCGTGCCCCGACAGGCTTCAGACGAAACTAAGGCGACACCTACCCGCAACAGGGCTCCGGGCATACCGGAAGCAAAGACAGCAGGATACTTTCCGGTGCCGCAAAATCGCGTGCTGGCAAGAGCATTTGCAGCCAATGGCTGCCCCAATTCCAGCGGGGGTACCGCCGGATAATCCCGAGTGAATACCAGCTCCCGACGGCAATTTAGGAAATCGCGATGAGACAAGGTCAGAACAAGCGTATGCGCGGCCGCAATACCAATACCGGCAACAACAACCGCAAAGGCCCCAATCCGCTGACGCGTTCCTATGAATCCAACGGGCCGGATGTCAAAATCCGCGGCACGGCGCATCATGTGGCTGAAAAATACTTGCAATTGGCCCGCGATGCGCAAACCAGCGGCGACCCGGTGATGGCCGAGAGCTATCTGCAGCATGCCGAGCATTATTTCCGGCTGATTGCCAGCGCCCAGCTGGCGCAATTGCAGGCCCAGCAGGGCTACCAGCGCAGCGAATCCGAAGTGGATGACGATGAGGATGATGAGGACGGCACCGGCCTGCCGGACCGTTTTGCCTCGCCCCAGCCCGCCCAGCCAGTGCAGGCACCGCCCAGTTTTGTCCCGCCGCCGCAACCGGTGCAGGAGCGCCAGCCCGCCAGTGGCGAGGCCCGCCCGGAAACCCAGCGCGACAATCGCGGTGATAACCGGGGCGACGGCCGCCAGGACAACCAGCGCGAGAATCGCCCCGACAATCGTGGCCAGCGCCCGGAGCGCGGCTTTCAGGACCGCAATTTCCAGGAGCGCGGCCAGGAACGCGGCTATCAGGACCGCAATTTCCCCACCCGCTATGACCGGGACCGTGCCAATCAGGAGCGGCTGGCCAATCAGGAACGCCTCGCTAACCAAGAGCGGGCCCAGGGCGAGCAGCCGGTGCAGGCCGAGCGTGCGAGCCAGAATGGCGGCGAGCGCCCGCAAGGGCAGGACCGTTATAACCAGAACCGCAACCAGCGCGACCAGCAGCCGCGCCGCCCGCGCGATTTCCGCAACGACCAGCAGCAGCCCCGTTTTGAAATGGCCCGCCCCGATGGCCTGCGCACGGACAGCCCGCGCAGTGACGTGCCAAGGCAGGAGCCGCGCGCTGAAACGCGCCCGGCACCCGCACCCGAACTGGCACCGTCCCTGCCCGCCTTCATCACCGCGCCGGTGCGGGTGACGGCAGAACTGCCTTCGTTTGTGACCGAGCCAGTGGTGCATGGGGCAAGTGAAGACGGCGAGGTGCGCACGCGCCGCAAGCGCCGCACCAAGGCGGAAATGCTGGCCGATGCGGCCAAGGCAGGCGTGGAATAGCGTTAACCCTGGTTAGGGCAAACGGTCGCCAGGACGGTTTTATTGCAGGGCGGCCTTGCTGGCGGGCGGCGCGGCCGGACGCTCACAAATCCAGCGCGGCAATCCCCAGCAGCGCCGCCGCCTCCACCAGCCGCCGGTCATAGCTGGCCAGTTGCACAATCTGCCCCGCATCAACCAGGAACGCCATAGTAGCCAGATGCAAACTGTCGAGCGTGCGGATGGGGGCAGGGAAGGGCTGGAGTGCGCGAGCAAGATTTGGGCGTGACATATTAATCATGGAGACTTTTGTCAGAAGGTTTTGTGCGGCTGTCAGATTTTTGGGCCCCAAACCCCGGGTGAAGATGCGGTTGATGACCTCAAATTCCAGCAGTCGGCTTGAGACGAGGTCCAATTGCCAAAAACTCTGCGGCGGCGCTTTGGGTTCGGCAAACAACGCAGCGAGTGCGAAAGAGCTGTCCAGATAGATCATCTGTCAGCCCGGTCCGCATCCAGGTCAGCCATCAACTCAGCCAGCGTCATGATTGGATTGTTCGGCGGCGGACCGCTGAGGCGTCCGCTTGCCTTTGTAGCAAGCCCGCGCCGCACGAGATCATCGATGAATTCATCCTCGCTCATTTTGGCAGGCACCGGGCGCGGCGCAACGATCTCGGCGACAACAACGCCCCGGTCGGTTACGCGCACAATCTCCCCCGCCGCCGCCGCGCGGATATGCTGGCTGAGGTCGTTCTTCAGGGCTTTGATGCCGATAGTGATCATGGTGGCAAGGTAGCTACCGGTAGCTACCTTGTTAACCGAATCTCGATGGCCTGTAGATAGCCAGGCTGCATCGCCCGGTTGCAAGGCTGGCCTGAACAGGCCAATATAGCGCTGGCAATGTTGGAGATTTGGCTTTGGCGGTGGCAGGCGGAGCGGTATCTGCGGAGGGACCAGGGGGTTTGACCCCGGCGCGCGGCATTGCCCGCCGCATTCCGCTGGCCGTCAAATTTTCCATTGCCTTCGTCGCCCTGGTTACGCTCGTGCTGCTGGTCAACGGGGCCGTCAATCTCTGGCTGGCCTATGGCGAGGCGCGCCGCGCCGCCGTGCAAGTGCAACAGGAAAAGGCGCGGGCGGCGGCCGAGCGGATTGGCCAGTTTGTCGGCGATATCGAGAGCCAGATTGGCTGGACAACGCGCTCTGAATGGTCCCGCACCTCGCCCGAGCAGCGCCGCTATGATTTTATCCGCCTGCTTCAGCATGCCCCCGCCATTACCGAGGTGCGCTTTATCGACAGCGACGGCAAGGAACAGCTGAAGCAGTCGCGGCTGGACCCGGATGTAGTGGGCAGCGGCGTGGATTTTGCAGCCGATCCGCGCTTTGCGGAGGCGGTGGCCAACAAGGTCTGGTACGGGCCAATCAATTTCAGGCGCGGGTCGGAACCCTATTTCACCCTCTCGGTCGCCCATGCTCGCAAGCCGCCAAGCGTTACCTCGGTCGAGGTCAATCTCAAACTGATCTGGGACGTGGTCACGGGTATCCGTGTGGGTGAGAAGGGCTATTCCTATATCGTCGACAAAAGCGGCAAGCTGCTGGCCCACCCCGACATGAGCCTGGTGCTGCGCGCGACCGACATGACCAAGCTGCCGCAGGTCGAAAGGGCACTGGCGAATGCCGCTGATACGACCACGGAAAGCCCGGCTGAAATTGGACGGGACATGGACGGCAATGCCGTGCTGACAGCCCATGCCGCGATACCCAAGCTCGGCTGGACGGTGTTTGTGCAATTGCCGGAGGCCGAGGCGCTGGCCCCGGTGGTCAAGGCCTTCTGGCAGACGATGGCCCTGCTGGCTCTGGGCTTGCTGCTGGCAACGCTGATGGGTTCCCTGCTGGCGCACCGGATGCTGGTGCCAATCCGCCGCCTGCAAACCGGTGCGGAGCGGCTTGGGGCGGGTGATTTTGACCAGCGGATCGACATCCGCACCGGCGATGAAATCGAGACGCTGGCCGACCGGTTCAATTCAATGGCCGGGAAAATAAAGGAAAGCTACGAGACACTGGAAGGCAAGGTGCAGGCGCGCACCAGGGAAGTCACCGAGGCGCTGGAATACCAGACCGCGACCAGTGACGTGCTCAACGTCATCAGCCGGTCGCCGTCCCAGGTGCAGCCGGTGCTCGACACCATTGTGGAGACGGCCAAACGGCTGGGCGCTGCGGGACAGGCGCGCATCTGGATGCTGGAGGCCGGTGCTTTCGACCTTGCCGCTCATACCGATGCCGATGCCGGGCGGATCGCCTATCTCAAAGCCAATCCCGTTGCCACCGGCAATGGCTCGCTGGCCGGCCGGGCGGTGCTGGAGCGGCAAACCATTCATGTGGCAGATATCAAGGCGGTCCCTGGCCTCGAAAGCCGCGTGCAAGCCAGCAGCGGCAATCTGCGGACCATGCTGGTTGTGCCGCTGATGCGCGAGGGGGCTGCCATCGGTGTCATCGCCGCTTCCCGCAATGAAGTGCAGCCGTTCTCGACGCGGCAGGTTGACCTGCTTAAAACGTTCGCCGACCAGGCCGTCATTGCCATTGAAAACGCACGGCTGTTCGAGGAGGTGCAGGCGAGAACCAGGGAAGTCACGCAGGCGCTGGAATACCAGACCGCGACCAGCGATGTGCTCAATGTCATCTCCAAATCGCCCAATCAGGTGCAGCCGGTGTTCGATGCCATTGTCGCCACGGCGCGGCGGCTGTGCCATGCCGAGAGCGCCTGGATATTGCAGCTTCTGGACGGGAAATATCACCTGCGGGCCAAGGACGGCACGCGCAATCCGGCCTTTGACGAAAAGCTGGCTGCCAATCCGCTCGCCGCCGACCGCACGTCTATCACCGGGCGGGTGGCACTGGAAGGGCGCACCGTCCACGTCGCCAATGTGGGGGCGGACCGGGAATTGACGCTGGGCACGGATATTGTGGCCGAGCGGCATGGCGCGCGCCTTGGTGTGCCGCTGCTCCGCGATGGCGAGGTGTCCGGTGTGATTGTGCTGCTGCGCGACAAAGGGCAACCGTTCAGCGCCAAGGAGATCGGGCTGGTCGAGACCTTCGCCGAACAGGCGGTGATTGCGGTCGGCAATGCCCGCCTGTTCGAGGCCGAGCAAACCCGCACGCGCGAACTCGCCGCCTCCCTGCAAAACCTCCATGCCACCCAGGACCGGCTGATCCAGTCCGAAAAGCTCGCCTCGCTCGGCCAGCTCACCGCCGGCATTGCCCATGAAATCAAGAACCCGCTGAATTTCGTCAATAATTTCGCCGATGTGTCGGGCGAACTGGTGGACGAGCTGACCATGGCGCTGGACCCCGGCAAGATCAGCCTCGATACCGATACCCGCGCCGAGGTCGATGAACTCACCGCCATGCTCAAGGCCAATCTCGCAAAAGTCACCCAGCATGGTCGCCGCGCCGATTCCATCGTCAAGAACATGCTGCTGCATTCGCGCTCCGGCGTCGGCGAGCGGCGCAGGGTGGACCTGAATGCCACGGTTGAAGAGAGCCTCAATCTGGCCTATCATGGCGCGCGGGCGGAAAAGCCCGGGTTCAACATCACACTGGAAAAATCGTTTGACCTGGCGGTGGGGCAGATCGAGATTTTCCCGCAGGAGTTTATCCGCGTGCTGCTCAACCTGATTTCCAACGGCTTTTATGCCGCCACCAAGCGCAGGAACGAGGGTGGCGAGCCGGGCTATGAGCCCACGCTGGCAATAGTCACCCGCAGTCTTGGCGACAGGGTCGAAATCCGCATCCGCGACAATGGCACCGGCATTCCCGATGAGGTGAAGGCCAAGATGTTCAACCCGTTCTTCACCACCAAACCAGCCGGCGAGGGCACGGGTCTGGGATTGTCGCTGAGCTTTGACATTGTCAAGCAGCACGGCGGGACGATTGAAGTAGCGACCGAGCCGGGGGCGTTTACAGAGTTCACCATTACCTTGCCGCGAGACGAGGCGAAGGCAAACCACGTGTGAAACGGCACAGGAACATCACCCACATCGTGCCAATGCCGGAAGGCCTGTTCGAGGGAGGACCACATGGACGCCGCTGCATACCCCGTCAAAACCCGCGAAATGCATAATCACCACATGAATTCAACCGTGTGGAACCATTTCAAATTCCGGGATGATGATATCATTATCGCCACCTATGCCAAATCCGGCACGACCTGGACCCAGCAAATCGTCAGCCAGCTTATATTCAAGGGCGATCCCGGTATAAATGTATCCCATCTCTCACCTTGGGTGGACCTGCGGGCGATGCCGCCGGAAGTCATTGCTGGCCTCGAACACCAGACGCACCGCAGGTTCGTCAAGACGCATTTGCCGGTGGACGCGCTGACGTTTTCGCCCAAAGCCAAATATATCTACATCGGACGCGACGGGCGCGACATGATCTGGAGTATGCACAACCACCATCTCCACGCCAATGCGCTGTGGTACAAGCTGATCAACGATACGCCGGGCCGTATTGGCCCGGCTATTGATCCGCCGCCCGCCTCGGTGCACGAATATTACCGGCAATGGTTCGCCGGGGACGGCCATCCCTTCTGGCCGTTCTGGCAGCATGTGCGCTCGTGGTGGGCAATTCGCAACCTGCCAAATGTCAGGCTGTTGCATTTCAGCGAGATGAAGGCTGATCTGCCGGGTTCCATCCGGTCCATTGCCAAATTTCTCGATATTGCAATCGACGAGAAAACCTTTCCCAGTATCGTTGAGCATTGCACGTTTGACTATATGAAGGCCCATGCCGAAAAGAGTGCGCCTCTGGGCGGGGCAGTCTGGGAAGGCGGAGCAGGCACGTTTATCAACAAGGGCATTAACGGGCGCTGGAAAGAGACTTTGATGGCGGATGAAGCAAGAGCCTATGAAGCCAGGGCATTGGTCGAACTGGGGCCGGAATGTGCTGGCTGGCTGGCGCACGGGCATGAACACCATGGTTGACCTGGCATATTTTCGGGAGCGTGCATGAGCATTCTCATTCTCGTCGTCGACGATGAGCCCGATGTCGAAATGCTGTTTCGCCAGCAGTTCCGGCGCGAAGCCCGCGAGGGCAAGTTTGCGCTGCAATTTGCCTTGTCGGCACAAGAGGCGCTGGCCCTGCTGGCGGGGGCGGATGGCAAGGAGCTGATCCTGATCCTGTCCGATATCAACATGCCCGGGATGAGCGGGCTGGAACTGCTACCCAAAATCAAGCAATTGCACCCCGATGTGCCTGTCGTGATGATTACCGCCTATGGCGATGCCGATACCCGCAGCAAGGCTTTGGCCCTGGGTGCGCAGGACCTTTTGACCAAGCCGGTAGATTTTATCGCGTTGAAAGCCCGCATCGCCGCCCATCTGGCGCAAAAGGGGCTGGCAGCATGACGGGGGCAATGGCCAAAATCCTGATGGTGGATGACGAGAGCGACCTTGAGGCGCTCGTCGTGCAAAAATTCCGCCGCCAGATCCGCGAGGGTAAAATCAGCTTCCTGTTCGCGCAGGACGGGGTGCAGGCCTTGTCGATGCTGGAGGCCATGCCCGATATTGACATGTTGGTGACCGATATCAACATGCCGCGCATGGACGGGCTGACGCTGCTCGGCAAAGTGCAAGAGCTGGAGGGCCAGCTCTCCACCATCATCGTCTCCGCCTATGGCGACATGGCCAATATCCGCACCGCAATGAACAAGGGCGCGTTTGATTTTTTGACCAAGCCGGTCGATTTTGCCGATCTAGAAACCACCATCGGCAAGACCTTGCGGCATGTGACGGCCATGCGCGACGCCCTGCGCAAACAGGCCGAGGCGGAGCGGGCCCATGCCGCCCTGTCGCGCTATTTTTCGCCCAATCTTGCCGGGCGGCTGGCCCATGCGGGTGCTGCAGCGGAACTGAGCGCGCAAAGGCGCGAGGTGGCGGCGCTGTTTACCGACATTGCCGGATTCACCACCCTGGCCGAGTCGATGGACCCGGACATGCTGACGCCGCTGCTGAATGAATATTTTGGCACGATGACCGAGATTGTCTTTGCCCATGAGGGCACGGTGGCCAAAATCATCGGCGATTCCCTGCATGTGCTGTTTGGCGCGCC
Source organism: Hyphomicrobiales bacterium (assembly GCA_043784745.1). GTDB lineage: Bacteria > Pseudomonadota > Alphaproteobacteria > Rhizobiales > Beijerinckiaceae > JAYVYA01. The sequence goes on along the minus strand of JAYVYA010000201.1, from coordinate 12,193 downwards.
CGCCGATCAGCCCGACCATGCCGCCCGCGCCGTGGCCTGTGCGCTGGACCTTGACGCCTGTGCCCAGGCGTTTCGCCAGCGCTGGCATGAAAAGGGCGTGCACCTCGGCGTCACCCGCATCGGCATCCATGCCGGGCCAGCCATCGTCGGCAATTTCGGCTCCGGACGGTTTTTTGAATATACCGCCTATGGCGATACCATCAACACCGCCTCGCGGCTGGAGGGGGTCAACAAGCAGCTCGGCACGCGAATGTGTGCCAGCTCGGCCATTGCCGAGCGGATGCCGGGGTTTCGCGGCCGGGCGATTGGCGATCTGGTGCTGCGCGGGCGTGGCACGCCGCTGCGCTGTTTTGAGCCGCTGACGCAGGAGGGCTTTGCCCATTCATCAACCGCAGCCTATGCGGCGGCATTCAGCAAACTGGAAGCCCAGGACATCAGCGCCATGCCAGCCTTCGCCGCACTGGTGGGAATGCGCCCGGAGGAGGATTTGCTGGTGAGTTTTCACTTGAAACGCCTGCTCGGCGGCCACCGCGGGGTAAAAGTGGCGATGGATTGAAGCCACTCCGGAACGCGACCGTCGCGGTGCGGAGGGGGCTACGAACCGGCCAGCCTCTTGCAAATCGGCTTCAGCTTGCCAAACAGCTTGGGGTTGGCCTTGCCGCAGGCGGAGAGATATGCCGCACCATCCAGCTTGCTGTCGACCCCCTTGCACAGGGGTTGCGCCTTGCTGACGCAATTGGCGGTCTCCGCATCGACAATGCCCTCAAACTTCTGCTGGTAATCGCCCTCGCACCGGGCGGGGATTTTCAGGTCCGGGTGCTTTTGCGAGCAGGCATACAGGCGGTCCGGCCCCCTGGCTGTGTCCTTGCACAGGCGGGCATAGATTTTTTCGCAGGCGCGGGAGGTTTTTTCCTCCGCCGGCAGGGCAAAAGCAGCGGACGACACGCTGGCCAGCAGCAGAATGGCAAGGGCTGGTTGGCGCATGGTTCGCTCCTGTGATCGCTGCTTGATGCAGGCTTGGCATGATGCGATGCCAGGCGGGCCCTTGGCAAGCCTTGCCTCACGCGCGCCCTGCCACTACCTTGCCCGCGAAGCTAGCCCCCGGAGCCGCCATGCCAGTCCATATCCACCAGTTCACCTGCCTCAGCGACAATTTTGGCGCGCTGGTGCATGATCCGGCCACCGGTGCCACCGCCAGCATTGACGCCCCCGACGCGGCCGCCGTACTGGCGGCGCTGAAGGAGAAGGGCTGGAACCTCACCCACATTCTCGTCACCCACCACCATGCCGACCATGTCCAGGGCATTCCGGCGCTGAAGGCGGCTTTCCCAAAAGCCCGGGTTGTCGCCCCGGCGAGGGATGCGGCGCGGATCAGCGGGGTGGACCTGCTGGTGTCGGAGGGGAATTTCGTTAAAATTGGCTCGACCGAAGCGCGGGTGATTGAAACGCCCGGCCATACCACCGGGCACATTGTTTATTATTTCGAAAGCGAAGACGCGCTGTTTGCCGGGGACACGCTGTTTGCTATGGGCTGCGGGCGGGTGATGGAAACACCGCTGGCGGTGATGTGGGATTCGCTGGTCAAGCTCGCCGCCCTGCCGGGGGAAACGCAGGTCTATTGCGGGCACGAATATACGCTGGCCAATGCCAAATTTGCGCTATCCGTCGATGGCGGCAATGATTTGCTGAAAACCCGGGCGCAGGAAGTGGCGGCTTTGCGGGCAGCAGGCAAGCCGACCCTGCCGACGACGATTGCGCTGGAGCTGGACACCAACCCGTTTTTGCGGGCCGAGGACCCGGCCATCTCCGCCAAAATCGGCCTGCCCAATGCCGACCCGGCGGCAGTGTTTGCCGCCCTGCGCGAAGCCAAGAACCGGTTTGCCTGAGCCATGCCCCACGCCTTGACCGGGGAAATGAGCGCGCAGCAGGTGATCCGCCTGCTCAATCTGGCTCCGCATCCCGAAGGCGGGCATTATCGCGAGACGTTTCGCGATGCCGGGCAGGATGTCGATGGCCGCTCCCTGTCCACCGCCATCTATTTCCTGCTGGCGGCGGGGGAAGTGTCGGACTGGCACCGGATAGATTCAGCCGAAGTCTGGCATTTTTACGCGGGTGCGCCGCTCGTCCTCACGATATCGCCCGATGGCCATGATGCCGCTGCCCAGCATCTGGGACCGGTGCTAGGCACCGGCCAGCGCCCGCAAATTGTCGTGCCGCGCGGGGCGTGGCAAACGGCGGCTTCGCTGGGAAACTGGACGCTGGCAGGCTGCACGGTGGCACCCGGCTTTTCCTTCGCCAATTTTGAAATGGCCCCGCAGCACTGGCGACCGCGCCCGCGCGATGCAGGCCAGAGCCCGCCGTAATTCCCGACAGTTTTACACAGCTCCTTAAGGGTTGCAGGCAATAGTGGGCCAATGGGCAGGCCGCCGTCTGGGCCGCTGCCGTTGACGCGGAGCTTGTTGCCTTGGCCCTTGACCATTTCGCATTGCAGCCAGGGCGGAGCCTGCCCGCCGCCGGGAATTTGCCCGGCGATGCAGCCGCTCTGCCGGATCCGCGCACCATTCTCAATTCCATCGGCGAAGTGATCTATGACTGGGATCTGGTCAGTGACCGCATCGTCTGGGGAGCCAATATCTGCGAAGTGCTCGGCCTGTCCCACGCCGCCGGCCTGTCCACAGGCAAAGGCTTTGCCGAAGTGCTGGCTCCGGAAAGCCCGGGTACCCGGTATGAGGCCGTGAGGACGGCGGCGGAAGGCGACCCGGATGCAGCGTCGTCGTTTCAGGTGCACTATGGCCTTGTGCTGCCGGAGCGCAATCCGCGCGGCGGTGTCGATAACCGCGTCTGGATCGAGGATACGGGCCGGGTATTTTGCGATGGCAAAAAGCGGGCGCTTCGGGCGCATGGCATCATCCGGGTGATTTCGGAGCAGTTTGAGGCGGGGCGGCAAACGGCCTTCCGCTCGATTTTTGATCCGATGACCGGCGCGCTCAACCGGGCCAACCTGACCGGGCACATCACCCGCCTGCTGGCCCAGGCCGATGGCAAATCCCATAGCTTCGCGACACTGCTGGTGGGCATACGGGGGCTGGCGCGGATCAACCACGATTACAGCTATGATGTCGCTGATGAGCTGATTGCCGGGCTGATTGGCCGGTTGCGCGGCAATTTGCGGGCCAATGATGTGGTCGGGCGCTATTCCGGCAACAAGTTTGCGCTGGTGCTGGACCATTGCGACGGCGAGCAGATGCAAGAGGCGGCCCGCCGCCTGATGGCCATTGTCGATTCCGACCCCGTAGCGACATCGGCGGGCATCATCCCTGTTTCCATCCAGATTGGCGCCATCCTTGCCCCGCGCTATGCCCGCACGGCGCAAGTGTTGCTGCAACATGCCGAGGAAGCGCTGGAGGCGACTCGCGCGCCGGGCCGCAAGCCCTTTGTCGCCTTCATGCCGGCCTTGTCGCGCGATGAGGCGCGCCAGCGGGTTGTGAGGATGACCGACGAGGTGCTGTCCGCCCTGAACGAGCGGCGCATTTTGCTGGCCTGCCAGCCCATTGTCGCCGCCGGATCGGGCCAGATTGTCGCGCATGAGGCGCTGATGCGGCTGCGGGCCGCCGATGGTTCCCTCGTGACGCCCGGCAATATCCTGCCGCTGGCCGAAAAAGCCGGCCTGATTGGCATGATCGACCACCGCATGCTGGAACTGACGCTGGCGCGTCTGGTGGCGGTGCCGGAAGCCCAGCTGGCGTTCAATATTTCGGCAGCCACGGTGCAGGATGGGGAATGGCCGCACCGCCTGAAGGCAGCGCTCGCCCTTTCCCCCGGCGCAGCCGGCCGGCTGATGATCGAAATAACCGAAACCATTGCCGTCGAAAACCTCGATGCCACGGGCGCGGCCATCCAGGCCATGCAGAAACTCGGCGTGCGGGTGGCAATGGATGATTTTGGCGCCGGGCATACTTCGTTCCGCAATTTGCGGCATCTGGGTTTTGATCAGCTGAAAATCGACGGGGCCTTCATGCAGAACCTGGCCCGCTCGCCCGATGACCGGCTGTTCGTACGCACGCTGCTGGAGCTGGCGCGCCATCTGGGCATTCCCACCGTGGCGGAATGGGTGGAAGACGCGGAAACCGCGAAAATTCTGGCTGGATGGGGTGTCGATTTCCTGCAAGGCCATCATTTTGGCCGGGCGGAGATCATCGGCGATATTCAGACGGGCGGGGGCTTGCGCTCAGCCCTTGCGGGATAATTTCTCCAGCCGTTTCTGCATCTCCGCCAGTTCGCGCTTCATTTCGTCCAGACCGCTGTCGCCATTGCCAGCGCTGGCCGCAGAGGCGTCCGGCCTGGTCCCGGCACCGGGGGCGGCGAAGGGATTGAACATCGTCAGGGCTTGGGTAAACATCGCCATGTTTTTTCGGGTCTGCTCTTCCAGCTGGCCAAACACCTGCAGGGTGGGCTGGGCCAGCGGCTGGCTCGCGAGCGCCTTGGTCATCTGCTCACGAAAATTGCCCTGTTCGCCGGACAGCTTGCCAATGGTGAATTCCAGATAGCTTGGCACCAGCATCTGCATGGAATCGCCATAAAACCGGATCAGCTGGCGCAAGAAGGAAATCGGCAGCAGGCTCTGCCCGTCCTTGGCCTCCTGCTCGAAGATGATCTGCGTCAGCACCGAGCGGGTAATATCCTCCGAACTCTTGGCGTCGAAAACAACGAAATCCTCGCCCTTCTTCACCATTTCGGCGAGATCTTCCAGCGTCACATAGGCCGAATTGCCGGTATTGTAGAGACGCCGGTTGGCGTATTTCTTGATGGTGATTGCCGGTTTGGGATCGTTCATCGCTGGTGCTCGCCCGGCGCACTCTGGCGTGCGCATTCCCTTATTGAAATGTTATTCGGTTTTTGCTGCAACGCAACCGCTTATTTGTGCCTATCCGCCGCGCAGCCCCGTCATCTGGCCGCCATCCACCACAATGGAAGCCCCGGTGATGAACGCGCCGGCACCGGAGGCCAGCAACAGCAGCGTGCCATCCAAATCTCCCTCGCGGCCGAAATGGCCGAGCGGCACCTGTCTGGCAAAGGCCGCGCCTTTTTCGGAGGTGAGGAAATCATGGTTGATCTCGGTCACGAAATAGCCGGGCGCGATGGAATTGACGCGGATATTGTGCTGCGCCAATTCCAGCGCCATGGCTTTGGTGAGCTGCACCACGCCGGCCTTGGCCACCGCATAGGCCGACAGGCTGCGCCCGACATTATGGCCCAGAATGGAGGCGATGTTGATGATATTGCCCGGCTGATGCGCAGCCACCATCCGCTGCGCTGCCATCTGTGCATTCGCATAGACCGAATCGAGATTCACATTCATCGTCTCGCGCCAGTCGGCTTCGGACTGCTCCAGAAAGCGCGACTGGCGGGCAATGCCGGCGTTGTTGACGAGGATGGTGACGGTGCCAAAGGCTTCCAGCGCCACATCAAACGCCAGCGCCATGGCATTACGGTCCGTGACGTCAGCCTCCACGGCCATGGCTTTGCCGCCTGCCACTGTAATTTCGGCCACCAGAGCGTCCAGCCGCTGGCGCCTCCGGGCGAGACAAACGACACTGGCGCCATTGGCGGCGAGCACGCGGGCAAAGCGCGCGCCAAGGCCGGAGGATGCGCCGGTGACAAGGGCGACTTGCCCGGAAAGATCGAAAATCTGGCTGGCCTGCATGGTGCCTCGGATGTTGCGGAACGGCTGGGACTGCGGTTCCAACAAAACATATGACAGAAACCGCTGCCAAAGCTATCACGGAAGCGAAAGGCGCTGCCGATGCATGACCACAGCCACGAAGACCATTCCGAACTCTCCGGTGTCGCCCTGCGTGTGCGGGCGCTGGAGACACTGCTGACCCGCAAGGGGCTGGTGGACCCCGAAGCGCTCGACGCGATTGTCGATACTTATGAAAACCGGATTGGCCCGCGCTGCGGGGCGCAGGTGGTGGCCCGTGCCTGGGCCGACCCGGCCTATAAAGCCCAATTGCTTTCCGATGCCAATGCCGCGATTGCCGATTTGGGTTTTGGCGGGCGGCAGGGCGAGCATATGGTGGTGGTCGAGAATATTCCCGCCCGGCACAATATCGTCGTGTGCACGCTGTGCTCCTGCTATCCATGGGCGGTGCTGGGCTTGCCACCGGTCTGGTACAAATCCGCGCCCTACCGCTCGCGGGTGGTGATTGATCCGCGCAGCGTGCTGGCCGAATTTGGGCTGGTTTTACCCCAGGAGACGGAAATCCGGGTCTGGGATTCCACCGCCGAAATGCGCTACCTGGTGCTGCCCATGCGCCCGGCAGGCACGCAAGGCTGGAGCGAGGCGGCGCTGGCGGCACTGGTAACACGCGACAGCATGATTGGCACAGGTATCGTGCAGGAGCCAATGCCATGAACGGCGCGCAGGGTGCCGGCGGCATGACCAGCTTTGGCCCCGTCAACCCCGAGCGGGACGAACCCATTTTCCATGCTGAATGGGAGAAGCGGGCTTTGGCGCTGGTGCTGGCCTGCGGCGCTCTGGGCGCATGGAACCTCGACGCCAACCGCCACATGCGCGAGAGTCTGCGGCCCGACATCTACTGGTCGATCAGCTATTACCACATCTGGATCCGGGCTTTGTCGGCCATGCTGGTCAAGCACGGGTTCATCAGCGCGGCGGAGCTGGCGGACGACGAAGCTGGCCCCGCAGCCGCGCTTTCACCCAAACGGGCCGCCAGCAAAGAAACCGTGCTGCGGGCGATTGCGCGCGGCACCCCCTATGACCGGCCAGCTTTGGCTCCGGCGGCCTTTGCTGTCGGCGACCATGTGCGTGCCAAAAACATCCATCCCGCCGGCCACACCCGCCTGCCCCGCTATGTACGCGGACGCACTGGCATGGTGGAAGCTTTATGCGGCTGTTTTGTATTTCCCGACAGCAATGCCCACGGCAAGGGCGAGGCCCCGCAGCATTGCTACACCGTGCGGTTCGAGGGGCGGGAATTGTGGGGGCCAGATGCCGATCCGGCGCTGGCCGTCTCGGTAGATGCGTTTGAGGCCTATCTTGAGCGCGCCTGATCCGATGCCAGCCATTCCGCGCGATGCCGGTGGCCCGGTGTTCACCGAGCCGTGGGAAGCACAGGCCTTTGCCATGGCCGTGGCGCTGCACGCGCGCGGTGTATTTACATGGTCAGAATGGGCGGATGAACTGGCGCATGTCATCGCGGAGCACCCCGGCGAGAGCTATTATGAACACTGGCTGGATGCACTGGAACAGATGGTGGTGAAAAAGCACGTCACGAGCGCGGCAATGCTCGGAGAAATGCGGGCAGCATGGGCGCAGGCAGCAGAGGCGACACCGCATGGGCAACCGATTGTGCTGGCGTGATTTTTGACCAACCCGGCACAATAAATTTACATTTTGCGGATTTTATGCAAATATCTCGATTATAGAGGTATCAAAATGCTGCTAGAGTTCCGCGTCCGCAATTTCCGCTCGTTCCGTGACGAGACGGTTTTTTTCCATGATCGCCTCAACCGGCAAGGAAATGCAGGAAACCAACACCGCCGAAACCGGCGTGAAAGCAGCGCCCAGAGCTGTGCGCAGCGCAGTGATTTACGGAGCCAATGCGAGCGGGAAAAGTAATTTACTGCGGGCAATGCGGGCGATGAGCGAACATATCTCTAATAATGGCCACCTGCGGCAAGGCGACTCCAACCGAAACCAACCTTTTCGATTGAACAATGTGTCCGTTGCGGCACCGACCTTTTTTGAGGTCACTTTTTTGCTTGAGAATGTGCGCTATCGATATGGATTCGAGACAAATGCCGAAACAATTCTATCGGAATGGCTGCTGGTCTTTAAAAACGCAAAGCCGCAAAACTGGATAGACAGAACCTATGCGGATGGCCACAGCCAATTCAAGTCATCGGATCATTTGGCTGGTCCCAAACGGCTTTGGGAAGAGGCAACACGGCCTGACGTTCTTTTTCTTTCCAATGCAGCTTATCTAAATAGCGAACAGCTTTTTCCCTTGGTTGAATGGCTTGAAAATTGGAGTTTTATTTTTCAGGATGGTCATAGATTTTATAATAGACTTTCTGTTAGTTCATTAGAAAACTCACGGACAAAGTCTTTCATTATCGCAATGCTTCTTTCTGCTGATGCTGGAATATCCAGTGTTCGGGTAGCAATTGAAAAGAGACTTAGACGCCCATCTCTGAGAACAGATACAGAAAATGTTGATAATTTTCAACGACCCAAATTTGACGTGAAAATTCCAATATTTCAGCATGGGACCAGCGATGAGGCGGTAGAATTTGACCTTGCCGACGAATCAGAGGGAACACAAAAACTGTTCGCACTTGCCGGAAAAATCTGTGAAAGGCTGGAAAACGGCCAACTCCTCGTCATCGACGAACTGGAAAGCAGTCTCCACCCGCTCCTCGTTCGCAAAATCGTCGAGATATTCCATGATCCGGAACTGAACAAAAATGGTGCGCAGCTTGTCTTCACCACGCACAATACTTCCCTGCTGGATACCGATCTGTTCCGTCGTGACCAGATATGGTTTGCTGAAAAGCGGGCGGATCAATCCTCAGAACTGATCCCGCTCACCGCTTTCTCCGCCCGAAAGGGCGAGGCTTTGGCCAAAAATTATCTCGCCGGACGTTACGGCGGGGTGCCGGTATTGCGCGACAAGCTGGTGAGCGCGGCTGGCAATGGCGAATGAAAACCACCCTCGTCATCGCCAGGCGAGCAAACTCGCCCGCAAACAAGGCAAGCGCGCACCCTATGACCGTGTGCTGATAGTCTGCGAGGGCGAGAAAACCGAGCCGCAATATCTGGAAGCCTTGCGGATTGAATTGCGTCTCGCCTCGGCCTCCGTGCGCATCCTGCCTTCGCAAATTGGCACAGAACCACGGCAAATCGTTGATTTCGCTGAATCAACATTTCGTGGCAGCCCTGTTTTTGATCGTATTTACGTGGTCTTTGACCGCGACAGCCACCTTACCTACCATGACGCGCTTTCTCTGGCGGAAAGGCTTCACCACAAGCTCAGAAATGATGAGAAAAAACGGGTTCCCTTTATCGCCATCCCGTCTGTCCCTTGCTTCGAGCTTTGGCTGTTGTTGCATTTCGAGCAAATCCACGACTTCCATCACCGCGATGAAATGCACACGCGACTGAAGGAGCACATTCCCGGCTACCACAAATCCATGCGGGATGTTTATGCGCAAACCAAAGGCAATATCGAAACCGCCAGCAAACACGCCGCGTTTTTACGCACCAAGCACAATGCCCGCAACGGCACAGACCCCTATACAGACATGGACCAACTCGTCACCGCGCTCGCCACCCTGCGTCCCTCAACCGGTTGACAAGCCGCGCCCAGGGAACCTGCTTCCTACACCGGCACCCGCACGCTTGCCCTCAAGCCCCCCATCGGGCTTTCCCCCAAAATCACATCGCCGCCATGCGTGCGGGCGATGTCGCGGGCAATCGCCAGGCCGAGGCCGGTGCCGCCTTCGTCAATATTGCGGGCCTCGTCGAGCCGGTAGAACGGGCGGAACACGTCTTCGCGCGCCCCGGCAACAATGCCCGGCCCGTCATCATCCACATGCACGGTGAGAAAACGCTGGTCGCGCGAGGCAATCAGCGCAATTGAATCGCCATGGCGCTGGGCATTGCTGACCAGATTGGCCAGGCAGCGGCGGAAGGCGTCCGGGCGCAGGGTCACCAAAGGATCGCCCGAAACCTCCAGCCGGGTGCGATGGCCATGGCGTTCGGCATCCGATTTCATATCTTCCAGCAGGATGCGGATGTCGGTGGGGGTGGCGGCTTCCAGCGTGTCGCCGCGGGCAAAAGCCAGATAGGCCTCCAGCATCCGCTGCATTTCCAGCACGTCCTTCTGCATCGCCTCCAGCTCCGGCCCCTCGCCCATCAGGGCCAGCGACAGCCGGAAACGGGTGAGCACGGTGCGCAGGTCATGGCTGACGCCATCGAGCATGGCTTTGCGCTGCTCCATGGTTTTTTCGACCCGGCGCTTCATGGCAATGAAGGCATAGCCAGCCTGGCGGACCTCGCGGGCCCCATGCGGGCGAAAGTCGGAATCGCGGCCCTTGCCAAAATCCTGCGCCGCGCCGGCCAGACGCAGGATCGGGCGGATCTGGTTGCGCAAAAACGCCACGGCAACAGCAAGCAGCACCAGCGAGGTGCCCAGCATCCACAGGATGAATATATGCGAATTGGAGAGATAGGCGGTGTTGCGCCGCGCCAGAATACGCAGCACGCCATCCTCCATCTGCACCCGGATTTCAATCAGGCTGGAACGGCCAATCGTGTCAATCCAGTAGGGGCGCTTGATCTGGCGGGCGAGTTCGCGGGACAGCGACCGGTCAATCAGCGCGAAAAACGGCTTGGGCAAGGGTGGCGGCAGAACTTCGCCGGGGCGAATCTCCGCCTCCATGTCCAGATGCTCGCGCGCAATGCGGGCCAGAATGGATGCATCCGCCTGCGGATAACTGGCACGCACATCCACCAGCCCGGCAATCTCCTGCGCCAGTGCGCGCGACAGCCGCGCGGTCACCAGCTGCCAGTGCCGCTCCAGAAAGAAATAAGCAACAAAACTCTGCAGGATCACCATGGGCACGATGACGATGAGCAGGGAGCGGAAATACAAGCCCTTGGGCATGGCCTGGTAAAGCCAGCGGGCCAAAACATTCCAGGCCCTGCGCGGTTTGTCGAGCCAGTCACCGAGGCTGAGGCTCATGAGGAGCGCCCGCCGGACCGCGACCGTCCCGGAAGGGGTATTTGCGAGCGGGAGATACCCAAATCACCCTCCCTGTCGCGCCAGCAGCAGGCGGTAGCCAGCACCGCGGGCGGTTTGCAGATGTTGCGGATTGGCGGGGTCGGCCTCGATCTTGCGGCGCAGGCGGTTGACCTGGACATCGACGGTGCGCTCGTTGGAAGGCTCAGCGGGCGAGCTGCCCGCGCCAACACTTGCCAGTTCGTCGCGCGACACGGTGTCGCCAGCCTTGCTGGCCAGCAGGCGCAGCATGTCGCGCTCGCGGTCCGTCAGGCGGATGCTTTCCTCGCCCTGGCGCAAGTCGCCGCGCTCCATGTCAAACACAAACGGGCCAAACCGCACCATCACCGGCGGCAATGCGGCGACAGGACGGGCGGAGCGACGCAGGATCGAGCGGATGCGCAGGGCCAGCTCGCGCGGCTCAAACGGCTTGGCCAGATAATCATCGACGCCCGCTTCCAGCCCGCGCACCCGGTCACTGGTTTCGGTGCGCGCGGTGAGCATCAGGATCGGCAAGTGCTGGCTGGCCGTGCCGGAGGCGCGAAGGCTGGCGGCCAGTTCAAGCCCGCTTTCACCGGGCATCATCACATCCAGAACCATCAAATCGAACGCCATGCCCTTCATTTTGACGCGGGCTTCCGCCGCATCCGCCGCACTGGAAACGCGAAAACCCTGCGCGCCGAGATAGCGGGCCAGCAGGCTGCGGATGCGCTGGTCATCGTCCACCAGCAGCAGGTGGGGCGCTTCATCGGACGGAGGCGGAGGCGGGGGCCGGTTCATGGTGCCCGCTCCATCATCGCCGCCACTTTGGGCCGTTCCGCCGGGTCAATCATCGCAAAGAGGAAGTCGATGGCCTGGGCGCGGCCCTTTGGTCCAAGCCCTTCGAGCGCGCGGGAAAACCGCTGCGTCTGCACATCGGCCAATTGTGCGGCGAGGCGCTTGCCGCGCGGGGTGGGGAACAGCTGGCGCTGGCGCCGGTCAACCCTCCCCGGATGGGCCTCGACATAGGCTTCCTGCAGTAATTCCTTCAGCACCCGGTTGAGACTCTGCTTGGTGATTTTGAGGATATCGAGCAGTTCGGCAATGGTCAGGCCGGGCTGGCGGGAGACGAAATGCAGCACCCGGTGGTGGGCGCGGCCAAACCCCAGGCTTTCCAGCAGCCGGTCAGCATCGCTGACAAAATCGCGATAGGCGAAAAACATCAGCTCAATCAGGTCCAGCATCGGCGGAGGCGGCGCGCCGCCGGTGGCCAGCGCATGGCCGTTCCCCGCAAAACCACCGGTCTCGATCTTCGAATTCATGCGCACTTTCGCCAAAAATTAAGTCAGCACTGTTGACATATTTTGCCCTTGCGGCCTATTCACTAGTGAGCAAAGTGCAAACCGGCA
>JAYVYA010000200.1:0-2052 GCA_043784745.1 Hyphomicrobiales bacterium | reverse complement strand
GGCGTGCTGCTCTGCGCGGCGGAAATGCTGCTGCCCGGTGTGTTCCTGCTCTGGATCGGCTTGGCCGCCATGGCCACCGGCGCACTGCTGCTGCTGCTGCCGCTGACCTTTCCGGTGACGCTATTGGCGTTCGGCGGCTTTGCCGTGGTCTCCATGCTGGTGGGCCGGATGATCTACGGCACGTTGTCGCGGCGCGAGGCCGTGCCCTTTCTCAACCAGCGTGCCGGCTCGCTGGTTGGCACCAGCTATGTGCTGGACCATCCCATCGTCAACGGTGCCGGGCGCATCCGCGTGCAGGATTCAATCTGGCAGGTGAAGGGCCCGGATGCACAGGCCGGCGAGCGGGTGAAAGTGGTGGCCGTGGAAGGCGGCGTGATGCTGCGGGTGGAGCGGGCCGAAAACGCAGTGTCCGGTGGCTGACCCTCCACGGCCCGTCAGGCTGGCTCGTCCACGGCCCGGCGCAGCACGCAGCCGGTGATTTTCCAGCTGCCATCGGGCTGGCGCTCCAGCGTGTAGAGCGCATTCCACGGCACGCCCTGCGCATCGACGACCCGCGCCGTCTGGGCGAATTTTCCATCAGCTTCGCGACCGGTGCCAAACTCATAGCTCCTGTGGCGATACACGGGCTGGTAGCCATGCTGGACCATGGCCATGAACGTGCCGGGGTCCGAAAACAGCGCCCGCACCTCGGGCGCGGCGAGGTTGAAAGCCGCCGCGCCATCCTCCCGCTCAAACGCTTCCAGCTGGCTGGTGATCACAGCTTGCCCCGCTGCGACAACGGGGCCATCCCCGGCTCGGGCGGCGGGTGCGCCCAGGAGACAAATCACAAGAGCGGCTGCGGCGGCGGCGTGGCGCATGGCGGTCTCCTTTGGGCCATTTGTTCAGTTACGCGGCGAGGCGGCAAATGGTTTTGTGCCGCCTTGCAATAATGTGCCCTGTCCGCGCCGTGCAATAACCGCATTGCGCCTGCATCTGCCCCGCGCTAAGCCATGGCAAACGGGCCAGGGCGAATGCGCCGGGCCAGCCTCACGGGACTCCTTGACCTTGCTGATGAAAGCCGATCTCTCGCATATTCCCGGCCCCGGCGGGCGCGGCAGCTGGTTTTCGCGCGCGCGCGGGCGGGTGCGGGAATGGCTGGGGGGCGAGCCGGATGCGGCGGAGGCCGAAGGGGCGGCGCTGCCCGCCAATTTTCTGCCGCAAGACCTGGCGCTGATTGAATCGCTGGAGCGCCAGGCGGGCGGCGAGGGCGTGCTCAGCGTCCACAATCTGGGCAAAACCTATGGCAAGCGCCAGGTGGTCAAGGATGTCAGCCTCAACGTCCGGCGCGGCGAGGCGGTGGGCCTGCTGGGCCCCAACGGAGCAGGCAAGACCACGGTGTTCTACATGATTACCGGTCTGGTGCGCCCGGACAAGGGCATGATCGAGCTGGACGGCCATGATGTGACGCACATGCCGATGTATCGCCGGGCCCGCCTCGGCATCGGCTATCTGCCGCAGGAAGCGTCGATTTTCCGGGGCCTGACTGTCGAGCAGAACATCCGCGCTGTGCTGGAAATCGCCGAGCCGGACCGCGACCGGCGCGAGCACACGCTGGAACAATTGCTGGAAGAGTTTGACATCAAGCGCCTGCGCACCAGCCCCGCCATCGCGCTTTCGGGCGGCGAGCGCCGCCGCTGCGAAATCGCCCGCGCCCTGGCCGGCCAGCCCTCCTTCATGCTGCTGGACGAACCCTTCGCCGGCATTGACCCGATTGCCGTCGGCGACATCCAGGCCCTCGTGCGGCACTTGACGCAGAGGGGGATTGGCGTGCTGATTACCGACCATAATGTGCGGGAAACGCTCGGGTTGATTGACCGGGCGTATATTATTCATTCGGGGCATGTGCTGACCGAGGGGTCGCCGCAGGAGATTGTGGCGAATGCAGATGTGAGGAGGTTTTATCTGGGGGAGGATTTCAGGATGTGAATTCAACCGGACCGCGCACTTCCAGTGCGCTTTTGCTGATGGACATTGTTGCCTCCAAAGTCAATATCCAAGCGCCGAATTAGCGCA
>JAYVYA010000199.1:0-4946 GCA_043784745.1 Hyphomicrobiales bacterium | reverse complement strand
AGGGCATTCTCGGCTTTGGCTCCAATGGTCCGATTGGCGCCGGCAATGCCGTGAAAGAAAAGCGCCTGGGCAAAAAGATCGCTGTCGTGGGTACCGTGCTGCCCTCGCAGGCCAAGGACCTGATTGCCGACGGCATTATCCGCGAAGGCTTTTTGTGGAATCCGACCGATGCCGGCTATGCCATGGTCGCCGTCGCCAAGCTCGTGCTCGACGGCAAGGAAATCATGGACGGGATCGACATCCCCGGTCTTGGCAAGGCCAGTGTCGATGTCGCCGGCAAGCTGATCAAGGTGGACAAGATAATGCGCATCAACGGTGATACAATTGACGGGCTGATCAAGGGCGGGCTGTAGTTCAGTCCGGACCCCGGCGGCGAAGTGGCCTTCTCCCCGTCCTTCACGGGGAGAAGGTGGCGGACCGCCGAATGAGGGGCAGCCCAGACTCTGCCATGCTGCGGCCAGCAGAATACGGCCAGTGTCCGGGCCGCCCCTGATCCGCCCTTTGGGCAATTTCTCCCCGTAAAGGCAATTTCTTCCCGTAAAAGACGGGGAGAAGCGATTACCCTCACAGGGTTGGGCAATTCATCTTCATTCGACGCGCGAACCCCTGCGGAGTCGCGGTCCGGGGCAATGCGTGGCGGCTTTTCTGGAATTGCGGGCGATTTCCAAGCGCTTTGGCGGCGTGCAGGCCTTGCGCGGCATTGACCTGTCGCTGCAAGCGGGCGAGGTGCATTGCCTGGTCGGCGAGAATGGCTCGGGCAAATCGACGCTGGTCAAAATCATCGCCGGGGTGCTGCAACCCGATGCCGGCGGGCATATTGTCATCAACGGGCGCGAATATCCCCACCTTGATCCGGTGCAATCCACCGCGCTGGGCGTACAGGTGATTTATCAGGACTTGTCGCTGTTTCCCAACCTGAGCGTAGCGGAAAACATTGCCATCGGGCGGCATCTGGGCGGGTTTCACCCCGTCAACTGGCGCGCTATCCGCCAAACAGCGGCGGCAGCCATGGCGCGGGTGGGGGTGACGCTGGACCCGCAGGCGCGCGTGGCGGATTTGTCGATTGCCAGCCGCCAGCTGGTGGCCATCTGCCGGGCGCTGGCGGCGGATGCCAGACTGCTCATCATGGACGAACCGACGGCTTCGCTGACCCGGCATGAGGTGGAGGCGCTGCTGGGGCTGGTGAGCGAACTCAAGCGCCGGGGCATCTGCATCGTCTTCGTCTCGCACCGGCTCGAAGAGGTGATGGAAATTGCCGAACGGGTGACGGTGCTGCGCGATGGTGCCAAAGTGGGTGACTACTACGCGCACGAGATGAACGATCGCAAGCTGGCAGTGCTGATGACCGGCAAGGCCTTTGCCTATGAGACCGGCGCGGCGGATTTTTCGGCGTCGGCGACCGTGCTGGCGGTGACGGGACTGGCCCGCGCCGGGCATTATGCCGGCGTTGATCTTCACATCCGTGCCGGAGAAATCGTCGGATTGACCGGATTGCTCGGGTCCGGGCGCACCGAACTGGCGCTGTCGCTGTTTGGCATGAACCCGCCGAGTGCCGGGGAAATCCGGGTCGGCGGCAAGCAACTGGCCCTGCGCAGCAACCAGCAGGCGATTGACGCTGGCATTGCCTACGTCTCCGAAGACCGGCTGACGCTGGGGCTGGTGCTGGAACAACCGATTGCCTCCAATATTCTGGTGACGATTCTGGACCAGATGGCCAATGGCCTCGGCTTTGTCAGCGAAACCCGCCGCCAGCACAATGCGCAAAGCTGGATCGGCGATCTGGCGATCAAGGCCCCCACCCCCGCCAATGCGGTGAAAACCCTGTCCGGCGGCAACCAGCAGCGGGTGGTGCTGGCCAAATGGATGGCGACCAAACCGCGCCTCCTGATCCTCGACAGTCCCACCGTTGGCGTCGATATTGCCGCCAAGGACGGCATTTACGAGGTGGTGCGGGCGCTGGCGGCGCGCGGCGTCGCCGTGCTGCTGATTTCGGACGAAATACCGGAGGTGTTTTACCACACCCACCGCGTGCTGGTGATGCGGCAGGGGCAGATCACCGGCCAGTTCTACCCCCATGCTTCCAGCGAAGCCGAATTGCGGGATGCGGTGAATGCTTGAGCGCAGTGCCCCTGTTTTGACCTCCCCCGCTCCAGCGCCGGTGTCGACGCTGCAACGCTTCCGGCGCAGCCATGAGTTCTGGCTGCTGGCGGTGGTGCTGGTGTTCTGCCTTGGGCTGACGCTGGCGACGGACAGTTTTTTCACCGCGCAAAACCTGTTTGACCTTCTCGCCTCCAACGCCTTCACCGGCATTCTGGCCGCCGGTCTGCTGGTGGTGCTGGTATCGGGCGGCATTGACATTTCCTTCACCGCCACTGCCTCCATCGCCCAATATCTGGCGTTGACGCTGGCGCTTTCGTGGGGCCTGGAATGGTTTGCGCTGTTTGTCGTGGCAGGCGCGGTCGGAATCCTGTGCGGGCTGGTCAATGCGGTCTTCATCACCAAACTGCGGATTTCGTCGATCATCGTATCGATTGCCACACTCAACATTTTCTACGGCCTGCTGATTTTTTTCAGTGGCGGCAAATATATTACCTCGCTGCCAAAATATTTCCGCGATGGCATCTGGTGGTTTGAATATGTCGATACCAGCGGCACGCCCTATGCGCTGAACCTGCAAATTCTGGTGCTGGTGCTGGTGTTTCTGGCCAGCTGGCTGTTGCTCAACCGCACCAATATCGGGCGGCAGATCTACGCCATGGGTGGCAACCGGGATGCGGCGCAGCGGCTGGGGTTTCACGTCTTCCGGCTCAATTGCCTGGTCTATGGCTATCTTGGCCTGATTGCCGGCATTGCCTCGCTGGTGCAGGCGCAGCAGGCGCAATCGGTGACACCGACGGTGCTGGTGGGCCGGGAGCTGGATGTGCTGGCAGCCGTGGTGCTGGGCGGGGCCAGCCTGACCGGCGGGGTTGGCACGGTGTTTGGCACGATTCTGGGCGTAGCTCTGCTCGCCATCCTGCAAAACGGCCTCGTGCTGGTCGGCGTCTCCTCCTACTGGAACCAGTTTTTCGTCGGGCTGGTGATCCTCGTCGCGGTGTCCATCACGGCGCTGTCGGAGCGCCTCCGCCAGAAATCAACGGCAATCAGCTGAGGAGCCAGATTGATGAATGCTGAAACATCATCGCACCCGCCCTCGCGGCTGATGCGCCTGGCCAGCGGCGGCACGGTGCCAACGCTGTCACTGGTATTGCTGGCCCTGCTGGTGGTGTTTGGCCTGCAACTGGGGGACCGGCTGTTCAGCATAGGCACGCTGCAATCCATGGCGTTCCAGCTGCCGGAGCTGGGTATCCTCTCGCTGGCGATGATGGTGGCGCTGCTGTCGGGCGGGCTGAACCTGTCAATCATCGCTACCGCCAACCTCTGCGCCCTGACCATGGCTTTCGTGCTGACCCGGATGATGCCGGGGGCGGAGGGGATGATGTGGGGGCTGTGGCAGGGCGTGGCGGTGCTGGCGGGGCTGGCTGTGGCCACCCTCATCGGCCTGCTCAACGGCACGATCATCGCCTATGGCGGGGTCTCGCCCATATTGGCGACGTTGGGCACGATGACCTTGTGCAAGGGCCTGTCCATCGGCCTGACGCGCGGCAATGTCATTTCCGGCTTTCCAGATTCAATCGTGTTTTTGGGTAATGGCACCATCGGCTTTGTGCCGGTGGCGCTGATCATCTTTGCGGCCTTGTGCGTGCCGCTGGCCATTGTGCTGGGCAAAAGCCCGTTCGGCCACAAGATTTACATGACAGGCTCCAACGAAAAGGCGACGCGTTATTCCGGTGTGGACACCCGCCGGGTCATCCTGAAAGTCTATGTGCTCTCCAGCCTGCTGGCGGCGGTAGCGGCTCTGGTGATGATGGCGCGGTTCAATTCCGCCAATGCGTCCTATGGCGAGAGCTATTTGCTGATCACCATTCTGGCCGCTGTGCTCGGCGGGGTGGACCCGTTTGGCGGCTTTGGCAAGGTCGGGGGGCTGGTCATGGCGCTGGTGATCCTGCAGGTGATTTCGTCGGCCTTCAACCTGATGAATTTCAGCCCCTTCCTCACCGTTGCCATCTGGGGCGTGCTGATTATTGCCGTGGCCGGGATGGGCGTGCTGCGCGAGCGCTTTGGCGGCGGACGGCGGTAGCCGGTGGCCAGCGTAAGCCGCCAAATCGCGAACCTTCACCGCCGCCGGCGGGTCTCCCGCACCGGGCGTTCGCTCTGATCGGCCGGCGGGGGCGAGACCAGCCGCCCGATACGCGCCACCACTTCGGCAATTTCCGGGCGATGCGCTACCTCATGCGCTTCCAGCGCCGCCCGCATCGCCCGGATATGGCCAGGCGTGGTGCCGCAGCAGCCACCGATGATCCGCGCCCCGGCATCGCGCGCCATCCGCGCATAATCGGCCATCAATTCGGGCGTGCCGGAATAATGCGTGTGGTCGCCATGCACGGTGGGAATGCCGGCATTGGCCTTGGCCACCACCACCCGGTCCGGCCCCGCTGCCGTCAGGCCCAGCACCGAGGCGAGCAGATCGGACGCCCCCACCCCGCAATTGGAGCCAATCGCCAGCGGCGGCACGTCCAGACCCGCGAAAAACCCGGCAAAATCGCCGGGCGTCGTACCCATCATCGTGCGGCCCGCCGTATCAAAACTGGCGGTGACGACGCAGGGCAGACCGACGATGCCAGCCGCCTTCACCGCCGCGCGTATCTCTTCCAGCGCCGACATCGTCTCAATCCACGCCACATCCGCGCCGCCCGCTTTTAGCCCCTGCATCTGCTCGACAAATACCGCGCAGGCCTCCGCTTCGGTCAGCGCCCCCAGCGGCACCAGCAAATCGCCGGTGGGGCCAACCGAACCGGCCACCACCACCACACGCTCCGCTGCATCGGCCACACCGCGCGCAATTTCTG